>JALWYT010000027.1 GCA_026992705.1 Thiotrichaceae bacterium | reverse complement strand
TAACTACTCCGTGCAATTTATATGCAAGGTGGTAAGTGCTTGATTATTAGACAGAGTAGTTACATGTTTTTTAAAAATTCAGAACTTGATTGGAGCTTCCTTAACCTGTGCCTAGTGCATCATCTAATATATCTAGCACATTATCATCATTCGATGCTTCCATGTCAGTATGATGTAATGATGCTAAGAAAGCGTGTCCTGGATCTTTGTAAATCAGGCGTAAAGGCATGTGGTGACGTAATAGGCTTGCTGTATCAGCATAACGCTCAATGGGATACCATACTTTAACAAAAGGCACATTTGTTGCGGCTGGCGTGCTTCGATCTCCACCGACAAAATACAACGAACCAACATGATTATTTGCTTTATCGAATAACTGGATTTCATTCCAAACATCATCACGACCGTAACGCTGAATCAGACGGTAACTTGTTACAATATATTGAAGAGCCATTTTTATTCCTCCATGAAATAAATAAAAAGTTTACTATCTTGCAGAAGAACTCTGTCAAAATAGGCTTCATTCATTGAAGCACTATAAGCCTAGTCAATAACTTAAATTTTTTAATAGTGAGTAATAAGAAACAGGATAAACGGTGGAGTTTTAAAGTATTGGAGGCAAGAAACGAGAGTTTAAAATTGAACAGAAAAGTTTTCTCTATAAGTTTATGATAAGTAATTAAGTATAAATCGCTTTAACATAAAGCATTGCTTTCATTCTCAATCCTCGTTAATGTACGGCATCGGTTTTTAGTTAGGTAAACACCATGTCAGAAGAAAAATTAAATGAAGATATTGATATTCAAGAAACCCAAGAATGGGAGGAAGCTCTTGAAAGTGTTATAGAAGCTGATGGTATTGAACGTGCTCACTTCTTACTTGAAAAATTAATTGATACCGCACGACACAGCGGAGCTAACCTTCCCTACTCTGCTAACACTGCTTATATCAATACCATCCCCACACATTTAGAACCTAAAATGCCAGGGGATCGCAATATTGAAGCTCGCTTGCGTTCTTTTATTCGTTGGAATGCAGCGGCAATGGTGGTTCGAGCAAATCGTAAAAGTACAGAACTTGGTGGACATATTGCTTCATTTGCATCATCTGCAACTTTATATGACGTTGGCTTCAATCACTTCTGGCGTGCTCCTTCACATGAGCATGGTGGTGATTTAATTTATTTCCAAGGGCATATTGCACCGGGTATTTATGCCCGTTCGTTTGTTGAAGGACGCTTATCCGCTGATGATTTGGATAAATTCCGTCAAGAAGTCGATGGTGGCGGTTTATCATCCTACCCACATCCTTGGTTAATGCCTGAATATTGGCAATTCCCCACCGTTTCAATGGGACTTGGACCAATCAAGGCCATCTACCAAGCTCGTTTTATGAAATATCTGCATGATCGCAAAATAGCAGACACCAAAGATCGTCGCGTTTGGACATTTGTTGGTGATGGCGAGATTGACGAGCCTGAAACACTAGGTGCAATCACCCTTGCAGGTCGTGAGAAATTAGACAATCTAACATGGGTGATTAATTGTAATCTACAACGATTAGATGGTCCTGTTCGTGGTAACGGCAAGATTATCCAAGAGCTTGAGGCGATTTTCCGTGGTGCTGGCTGGAATGTCATCAAAGTTATCTGGGGTTCTTATTGGGATCCACTATTAGCCAAAGACAAAAATGGCAAATTAAAAGCTCGTATGCTGGAAGTCGTTGATGGTGAATTCCAAAACTACAAAGCTAATGACGGGGCTTATGTGCGTGAGCATTTCTTTGGCAAAGACCCTGAACTTAAAGCAATGGTTGAAAAAATGTCGGACGATGATATCTGGCGTTTAAACCGAGGCGGGCATGATCCACATAAAGTCTATGCCGCTTACGATGCTGCAGTTAAGCATAAAGGTCAGCCAACGGTTATTTTAGCCCATACAGTTAAAGGCTATGGCATGGGTTCTGCGGGTGAGGGGCAAAATCGCACCCACCAACAGAAGAAGCTAACCGAAGATGAAATGGTTGCATTCAAAAACCGTTTCAATATCCCATTAAGTGATGAAGAAGCGGCAGCAGCAACCTACTATCTTCCTGAAGAAGATAGTGAATACCGCAAATACATCCTAGAGCGTCGTAAAGCATTAGGTGGATTTATCCCATCACGCCGTACCTCGGCAGCTCCACTGGAAATTCCACCTTTATCAGTATTTGACCCCATTCTTAAAGGCAGTGGTGAGCGTAAAATGTCAACAACCATGGCATTTGTTCGCCTGCTCAATATCTTAGTGCGTGATAAAAAAATGGGGCAAAATATTGTGCCTATCGTACCTGACGAAGCCCGTACCTTCGGTATGGAAGGCATGTTCCGCCAGTTAGGTATTTACTCCTCAGTCGGGCAACTGTACACGCCACAAGACAAAGATCAGGTCATGTTCTACAAAGAGGACAAGACGGGACAAATCCTCGAAGAAGGCATCAACGAAGCAGGTGCATTCTCCTCATGGATTGCCGCAGGTACTGCCTACAGCACACATGGCGTGAACATGGTTCCCTTCTATATTTACTACTCCATGTTTGGCTTTCAGCGAATTGGCGATTTAGCATGGGCAGCAGGTGATTCTCGCACTCGCGGCTTCTTAATCGGTGGTACAGCAGGACGCACAACCCTCGCAGGTGAGGGCTTACAGCATCAAGACGGTCATGGCATGG
>JALWYT010000026.1 GCA_026992705.1 Thiotrichaceae bacterium | reverse complement strand
CTCAGCATAATTAAATGATAAAATTAGTAAATTACGCTGAGTAGTTATAATTCTTTAATCTTCTTAATCTTCAGTTCCCCCCCCCTATTAAAACCATAATTTGATCACACAATAACGACTTATCATTTATCTTAAGATAAAATGCTAAGAAACGTTTAGGTACTAAATAATTTTTTATTTAAGAGAAGTTGATAGTTATGTCACGAGAAATGACTGAAGAAGAGTTAAATAAGGTTTTTATTCAAGTTGCGGATGCTCATATTGATCTTGCTAATAAGCAGTTGGATGGTTTGGATATGCATATTGTAAGTTCTGGTTTGCTTTATGGGGCATCACGTTTTGAGGCGTTTACTGTTGCATCAGTTGCTAAAAATTTGCAGGAGTATGAGGCCTCATTAGAAGGAGCGGTTGAGCATTATACAGAGTTATTTAGGAGTATGTTGCAGGAGAATTTGGAAAATTATAAGTCCTCTTTTACTCAACGTGAGGCTCCACGTTATGAGCATTTGATGAAAAAGCAGTAGCCAATGGATTTGCTGGTTGATATTGGTAATACTCGGATTAAATGGGCAGTTTTGTCCCACGATGCTTTGCTTGAGGTACATGCAAAAGCTCATTCTCAACATGATGTTTTAGGCATTTGTAAGACGCTTTTTAAGCAGCCTGATATTGAGCAAATCGTTTTAGTACATGTGCTGGGGGCTAAATTTGATCATTCTATTAGAAATTTAGCTGATAAATTTCAACTTGATCTGTTAATCGTACATTCGCAATTAAACTTTTATGGTATTAAAACCAATTATTTAGAGCCACATAAATTGGGGACTGATCGTTTTGTGGCGATGCTTGCGGCACATAGACTTTTTCAGCAGCATGATTGTTTAGTAATTGATTGTGGCACAGCAGTGACCATTGATGCCATAACATCAAGTGGTGAACATCAAGGAGGGGTGATTTTCTTAGGGTTGCAATTATGTGAAGATAGTTTGATTGCTAAAACGAATAATCTAAAAAATTTACAATATCAACTAGCTTCCGTGCAGACAAATTTATTTGCAACCTCCACCGCTCAAGGAGTTAAAACAGGTTGCTACTACAGTTTAGCTGCAACAATTGATAGAATATGTCAGGAAATGGAGGATCAAATGTTAAGCTTATCGCCAATAAAAAAAATACTTTGCGGTGGGGATGCTGAATGTTTATACCCTTGGCTTCGTGGAAATTATGAGTTAAATGAACATTTAGTATTAGAGGGGTTAAAGTTTATAAGAAAGCTCTGATTAATCTTTACTTGTAGTCTAGTTATTATATCGTATTGATTGTTGCAATGATTAATGCCGACTACGACATAATAAAAAAGGGGCAAACTAATGCTCAAAGCGGTAATCATTTTACTTTTATTGAATATTTCAGTTTTTGTTTGGTCAATTTCAGTGCCTGAAAAAACACCAGAAAACACCCCACTTACACTACCTAATATACCTAAACTAGTACTTTTACCCAATAGTGATGATGATTTATATTCTAGCAACTCCTCTAATTTAATTGGTAGTTGTTATTCTTTAGGTCCATTTAATAGCTATAAGGCTGCTCAAATTGTTGGTGAGAAGATTAAAGATTATGGTTTAGCCTATAATATCCGCTCAATTCGCAGTATGGAAACTTTACGGTATCTTGTATTTATTCCACCATTAAAGAGTCATGCAGAAGCTCAGGCGATTGTTGATGATTTACGCCAGCAGCATATTAAAAACCTTACTATTATTTCTGAAGGACCTTATAAAAATGCAATTTCCATTGGCTTTTACTCGAATTTAGAGCGAGCTAAACGCGAAACAGAACAAATCCGCTATTTAGGTTATGATGCCCGTCATAGTGAGGAAAAAAGTCCGCTAGAGGTTTATTGGATCGATTATGATGAACCCTTTGGTAGCAATACCCCTGTTATTGCTTGGAGTCGTTCTGTTGATCCAACAGCAGTGGTACAGCGTATTCCTCGTCAATGTAATCAATAATCTATTTTGCTATGAAAATCGCGGCTTGTATTGAATATGATGGAACGGCTTATTGTGGTTGGCAACGCTTGAACCATGCTCCTTCAATTCAAGAAGAAGTTGAAAAAGCATTAAGTTATATCGCTAATGAAACGATTGATATTGTGTGTGCTGGGCGTACTGATAGCGGTGTGCATGGTATTGGGCAGGTCATTCATTTTGAGACGCAAGCAGAGCGTAATAATAAAGCGTGGTTAATGGGAGTGAATACAAAACTCCCCGATGATATTGCGATTCGTTGGGTGAAGCCTGTTGACCCTGAATTCCATGCTCGCTTTTCGGCTTTATCACGTCGCTATCGCTATATTATTCTCAATCGACACTCTCGCCCTGCCCTGTTTCATCATCAGCTTTGCTGGTTTCCTTATGATTTAGATGAAACTTTAATGCATCAAGCCGCTCAATCTTTACTCGGTGAGCAGGATTTCTCTAGCTTTCGAGCAGCGGGTTGCCAAGCTAAACATGCTAAACGCAATGTGCAGGCGACTTCTGTTAAGCGGTGTGGCGAGTATATTTATATTGATATTCAAGCTAATGCTTTTTTGCATCACATGGTACGTAATATTGTTGGTTCTTTATTAATGGTTGGACAGAAAAAGCAAAGTGTTGACTGGATTGCTGAATTGTTAGAACAAAAAGACCGAAACCTTGCGGGTGCAACGGCTCCTGCCAGTGGTTTATATTTTGTTGCCGTGCAGTATCCTAAAAAATTTAATATTGATATTCCATTGGTACTACCGAGTTTTTGAGATGGAAGCGAAAATCATAGGCTTAACAGGTGGAATTGGTTCAGGTAAATCTATCGTTACACATTATTTAAGTGAAAAAGGTGTGCCTATTATTGATGCTGATTTAATCGCTAGGCAAATTGTTAAGCCAAGCCAACCAGCTTTACCAGCCATTGTATCAGTATTTGGAGAAGATATATTGACCACAAGTGGGGAGCTTGACCGCAAGGCATTGGGTAAAATCGTATTTAGTGATAAACAAAAACGCAAACAACTTGAAGCAATTTTACACCCACAAATACGTAAAGGAATAAAAAACGAGATACAAAATAAAAAGTCAGACTATCCCTATATATTAGTTGATATACCTTTATTAATAGAACAAAATTATCAGTCATTATTTGATCAGATTTGGGTAGTTGATTGTTTACCAGAACAGCAAATCCAACGTGTCCGACAACGTGATAATTTATCTCGTAACGAGATTAAAAATATCATGGCTTCTCAGGCAAATCATCAACAACGCTTACACTTTGCAGATAAGGTATTGGATAATAGCGGTAGTCTTGATAAGCTTTATAGACAATTAGACCAATACCATAATCTATTAATAAATAAAAAATTACTGTAGTTATGACCATATATGAACAACCATTACATGAGAAAACTCGCGTTTTATTACGGCTTGAACAATTAGTTCGTCGTTTTAATTTTCATATTCGTGATGAACAAAGAGAGAGTAGTGAAGCGAGCCTACTAATTTTACTTGAGCTTTATAATCTTGCCGCTAGACTTGATCTAAAAAGTGAAATTTTAAAAGAAATTGATCGCCAAGCACTAGTCGTTAAATATCGTCGTGAAAATGGTATGATTGATACTGCAACTGAAGATGATATTCTAGCCACTCTAAGTAGTGTTAATACCAAGCTTTATGCTCTTAATGGTCCATTAGGGCAACGCCTTAAAACGCATAGCTTTTTTAATATACTTCGGCAACGTTCTAATTTACCCGGTGGTATTAATGGCTTTGATATACCCATGTTACAATTCTGGTTAAATAAGCCTGCTAGTGCCAGAATTAAAGATTTAAGCTATCTTGTTGAACCTTATCGTATTGCCAATGAAGCGGTACAAGTGATTTTATTATTAATTCGTGGCTGCTCTCGAGGAGAACAAACAACCGCTAAAAATGGTTTTTATCAAGCCACCTTATCACAAAAACCTGCTTGTCAATTATTACGTGTTGAAATTCCTGATAATGTTGATTATTACCCTGAAATCAGTGCAGGTAAACAACGCTTTTCTGTTCGCTTTGTTGAAATAATAAGTTTAGAAGAACGTGGTAAGCAGATTATGGAAGATATTGAATTCAAACTCACTTTATGTAGCTTTTAAATGAACACTTCAGCACAACAACAAGATATACAAGATGATGACTTCAAAGAAGCCTTACAAAACTTAAAGTTTACCATCCAAACTTATAGCCAGTCACAGCGGCGAATTGCAGTGCGTGTTCGTACTTTAATTCGTTCATTAATGATTGGTTTAACAATTGCATTACTATTTATTTTGTATCTGCTTTCTATCTTAACTAATCAAGTTAATACATTAACTAATACACTTGATACAATCTCAAATGAAGCTCATGCAGTACAGGTTAGTATGGATAATATTGCATTAGTAATGCAAAGTGTTGAATCATATATGAGTGAACTTCCTACTATGAGTCAATCTATTGATACAATTGATAGTAATGTTGCAACAATGGATGACAATATCCAAATAATTTCAAACAATATGAATACAATCAGCCAAGAAATTTATTTTTTACAAAAAACATTAGGGCAAGTCTCTGGAAAGGTACAAGCACTAGATAATACACTAACCTCTGTTAATAAAGATATGAAGCAATCAATCAAGCCATTTAAACGTTTTAATAATATAAACCCTTTTAATTAAAAATTATTATGCAGATAACAGAAAAGCATTTAGCAGACATTGCTCTCTGCCTAAAAGAGTTAGCTGATGAAGCCGCTATACAAAAAAATATGACTCAACAAAGTATTGCAGGAACTAATCGTGTTATTACCGTATTTACACTTCTAGGCTCTATAATTGTATTAACAATTTTTTACTACTTCATTGCTTTTAATAAAGGTGTTTCACACTCTGTTGAAAGTATGAATACCATCAAAAAACAAATGGCTGATTTACGCGATAGTATGGATATCATTACATTTTCTGTTGACGAGGTTGGTCAAAATATTAGCTATGTCAACCTTATGTCAACTAATATCAATAGTATGGGAAAAAGTACAAGTGGAATTGTTAATAGTATCTACTCCATATCTAAACAGACTCATCAATTAGCACAAGATACTCAATGGATACGCTACAATGCAACAATAATCAATCAATACTTCGGACATTTAAATTATTCCATCAGTAATGTCTCACAATCTTTACATGAAGTAGCAAAACCAATTGATCAGTTCTTTCCTCTACCTTAATTATCAAAACCTTCAGCGTAGTAACGCTGAAACATAAATCCATAAATTAAATAACAATTTCATTAATAATAGTTATTCCATTGGTTTAAGTGAACGAATTCCTTTATGTGGTAAAAAAATTCCACAACCAAGTATCCTTCCCTCTCCTAAACCATATTGCTGTAGCTGTATCGATGAATCATTACTCTGTTCAGCAATCATTAAATGACGTGTTAATAAGTCACCATCCGGTGTTTTTATTTTATACGTCTTACCACACATCATTTTTTTAACTTTTTCACCGGTAATCGACTTAATCTCATCCGCCATTCTCATTAAAAAGCTATTCTCATCTTCATCATCACTTGACAAGACATAACGAGCAAAAATAACGGAAGAATTAACCAAGGTTTTTTTGCGTGGTTTTTTAATGGTCAATGGGTAACCTGCGATGCTAATCGTTTTACCCACCAAGGTTTCTGCATCTTTAATGCGAGTTTTAGGAATACGCAATACCAATTTTGTACGATGCGAAGGCTTTAAGGTTTCTTCCTCAGAGTTTTCAGGTCGCTCCCAACCATTACCTGATTCAGCCACATGGATTTGATGCACGCCTGCAAGCTTCTCCGTTTCCATCCAAGGCAGTTCTTTAACAATCGCCTGCGACAACGCCCAAGCATGATCAATCGGCAGTTCTTTGCATTGCATTGAAAAGCTTAAATCAATCACATCATCAGGGGCTTGATAGGGTAATGTCTTATCTTCCTCTTCTTCCCAAAACATAAACTACCTCGCAGATTCAAAGGCTAATTCTAACTGATCATACCAATCTGATGGGCGATCATCATAAGCCGGCGGCTCAATATCAACCTGAAAATAGATCTGCCCTGTTTCAACCGCCTCCTTCTGGATACCCGCTTTCAACGCCTCAAATGAGGTAATATTATCACCATTTTTTAGCAAATATTCACTCAGTAGCATCATAGTTTTATTCCTAATATCTTTGTTTAAATCAATGCTCAAGTAGGAATGCACAATTAATTTAACAATTTGCTGGTCTATTTTCCGCTAGTCAAGCCATTCTCTCAGCCGCGTAGCTCAACTATGCTTCTTCGACAATGACTTGACTAGCAAAAAATATTCTTCGCAACTCTTGTTAAATTAATTATACACTCCTACTTACAGTATATTTAGGCTATTCTACAAAAACAAATTATCTCAATATCACTTAGGAGAAAGTCATGGCAAACACACCTCGCGTACTCGTCCCATTAGCTCAAGGCTGTGAAGAACTAGAAGCCGTAACCATTATTGATTTACTACGTCGAGCCAATATCGAAGTCATTACCGCCAGTTTAACTGACGAACCCGTCCACTGTGCTCGTCAAACCGTTATTATTGCAGATACCACTTTAGATAAAGTCATGGAACAATCATTTGACTTAATCGTCCTCCCGGGCGGCTTACCGGGAGCTGATAACCTCAACGCTGACCCACGAATTCACGAGCTTATCACTCGCCACAATGACGAAAACAAAGCCATTGCTGCTATTTGTGCCGCTCCCAAAGTGCTAGTTAATAATGGCGTATTAGACGGCAAACAGCTAACCGCCTACCCCAACTCACTCTCTCAAATTGATACCTCAAAAGTAAAACTCGGTGCAGCTGCCGTCGAAGTCGATGGTAATATCATCACCTCCCGAGGACCGGGAACAGCAATGGATTTCAGCCTAACCTTAATTGAAAAACTACTTGGCAAAGAAGCCCGCCAGCAAGTTGAGGAGCCTTTGGTGAGATAAAAGCTTATCTTTTATTCGATTCTTGCGGGAGTAAAATCCCGCTCTTATTTACTCGGGAAATATACAGTATGGAGAGGATATATTTTTACTAATTCAATCAATCCCTTCAATATGTTTAGAATAAACCCTAACCAGTTTATATTCTTTACTCATTGAGCAAACATCAGCCCAAATAGCTGATATTTTTTGGTAAAACTCTTTTATTTTCATATTTCCAAGTTTGATATGAATCACTCTTGGTGGTGGATCATTGAGCATTATCATATCCGAAAAACCTGCATCTTTTGTGACAATTGTAAGCTTATTCAGCTTTGCATATTCCCAAATCTCACTATCTTTCATTTCATCTCATCATTTATATGAATAACATGCTCATACCTTATAGCACTAGAGCAAATTGAAAAGCGACTTGGCAAATTTACATCTATTAAATACATTTCATTTTATGCTGTTTCTTGAAGAATATATTTATTGCTCATCAACTTACTTGCAAATGATAAACAAGCATAAATATCTTTTTCTTCAAGCGATGGATATTGCTTTAAAATTTCTTCCTTTGTTTCTCCTGCACTCAAAAACTCAACAATTGTTTGAACTGTTATCCTCTTCCCTCGTATTGTTGGTTTCCCATTACATAAATCAGGGTCAATTGTAATTCTTCCATCTATATAACTATGCTCAATTGGTTTTACATTTATCTCTCACTTTCCGCCTAATTCACCATTAATAATAGCTGATTTGAGCTAAATTATTCATCAATTTGAGATAGAATAATTATTCTATTTAATGATGTAATGAGAAACCTAGCCAAATCCAGTTTTCCATAGCACCTTAAAGCTATCTAATCACTTTACACAGGAGCCAATTGCTCCTTAGAAATCGGTGGATTAAAGAAGGCATCGGCTTCATCGGGGTCAACTTCGTTACCGTTTTTGTCGAATAGGGGAGCGTCTGAGTCGTTCCAACCTTTTACGCCTGTTTTTAGGGAATAGACATTTTCATAGCCGAGTAGGTGCATGGTGTAGGCGGCGAGTACGCTACGGTTGCCTGAGCGGCAGATTACGATGACAGGATCTTTTCTAGCCTTGACTAGGGTGGGGATGGTTTCGGCGTAGTTCCATTCGCAGGCGGTTTCTAAGATACCTCTGGGGACGGATAGTGAGTTTTTGATGTGTCCGAATTCAAATTCGTCGGCTTCTCGTACATCGACTAGCATTAGGTCGGGATTTTCTTCTAGCATTTCTTCTAAATCCCATGGAAATATTTCTTTTATCGCAGGCAGTGCGTCGGCAATTAATTGATTAAACGTCTTCACGTTTTATTCCCCCTCAATATTTATGATTTACGTTTGATTCCTGCTTCAACAGCCATGACAGCGGCTGTGATGCGTGAGCTGACTTCTAATTTTCTCAAGATGGCTTTAACATGCAATTTTACTGTACCATCGGATATGCCCAGATTTCTTGCGATGACTTTATTGCTTTGCCCTTCTGCTAATAAGGTCAGGATTTCATATTCACGCGGTGTAAGTTTTGAGAATGGGTTGACTTCTTTTTCATCGGGGATGGCTTCTCCTCGTACAACCTTTGCGAGGATGGGAGCTAATTCAGGGGCAACCACGGTTTCACCTGCGATGATTGATCGTAGTGCGACGACTAATTCATCAGGTTCCATGTCTTTGAGTAAGTAACCTTGTGCTCCACTGCGTAAGGCTTCGACTATATCGCTTTCGTTGTTACTAGTAGTCAGCATGGCAACCCGTAGTGATGAATAGGCTTTTTTTAATTGACTTAATACTGTCAGCCCCCCCATTTCAGGCATACGCATATCCAACAATACAATATCTGGCTTAAGTTCACTGACACACTTTAAACCTTCTTGACCACTGCCAACAGCAGCAACTACTTCGATCCCTCGACGAACTAATAGGTCTTCTAAGCCTGCACGAAATAAGGTGTGATCATCAATAATTAATACTTTTTCATTCATAATG
>JALWYT010000025.1 GCA_026992705.1 Thiotrichaceae bacterium | reverse complement strand
TTCCATCATAGCCCATGACCATTAGATGATATTGATAATCTAATTGATCTTCCGTTAAATCATATTTTTGTGTACCGAGTGTTACAGGAATTGTCATGATTTTGCCCTTACGCACTAATTTTAATTTAACGGTACGCCCGGGTTTATCCTTGCGAATTAAATCCACAAACTTTTGCGGGTGCATTAAGGGATAGCGATCATAGGCGATAAGAATATCGTATTTTTTGATGCCTGCCTTTTCCGCAGGAGAATCTTTAGTAAAGCCCGTAACTAAAATGCCTTGCCCAACCAATACATCTTCCGGCATTTGAGCGGCTAATTCCTTAGGAAGCAAATCAACCCGCGTACCTAAATAGGCAGCCGTATTGTAGTATTTTAATTGGGTTTCATTGGAAGATGTGGTTTGTGTATTCGCCGTATCTGCCAAACTAAAGGCTGTAAACAAGCTTAAAACCAAAAACAATAATGATTGTTGTAAGCTCAACATTGGTGTACCCCTTGAGTTATCTTTTCTAATATCTAATATGTTTATTAGACCATGAAATACCCTAAATATCCTATAAAAAGATAAACAAGGAAAACTCAATGCGATGACTCAAATTATTAGAGACATTAGCTTGACAGCTTAGTAATATCACAAATAGCGGTATGACCTTGTCAAACTAATGTCTCCTGCATTAAACTTGACGCTTCAGAAAAATAATTTACGGCTTAATTAACATCCTTATCGATAAACTCAATGGTTTTACATTCCATAAATATGCGTTTATCACAACGTTGACATTGTGACTCATTAAGCTGTGAGAATACCCAATGAATAGCCCCTTTCTTTGTTGGGAAGAAGTGATAATCACCGATATGATCAAAGACTTCGCTATCTCTTAAGCTATCAAAAACTTTTTCTTTCGTATGATAGAAGTATAAACCACCACCTAAGTCTTCAAGGCGTTTTGCTTCCTGTTCAAGCATCTCAGCCCCTGCCATATCAACAAAGTTAATACCACCTGCATCGACTAAAATAAATTTATAACCTTGTTTAGTAATATTATTGAGTTCTTTTTGAATTGCATTAATTGAACCAAAATAAATTGACATATCAATACGGATAATTTTTAACTGGGGACACTCAGTTAAATTCTTTTCTTTAACTGACTGTAAACTATGATTTAATGTCTTCGGGTTTGGAGCAATTGCTAAAATATTAGGGTGTGATGTCCGGTTAAGAAATAATAATAACGACAATAGTACACCAATATAAATTGCAAATTCGAGCTCTAAGAATAATGTTGCAAAGAATGTTGTTAGCAAAATAGCGGTTTCAGACTTGCTCACTTTAAGGATTAATTTAATATGATGAAAATCTACTAGACTATAAGCAACTAATAAAATAGATGCTCCCATTGATGCAATAGGTAGATAAGCAGTAACCGGTGCAATTAATAAAATAATTAACATTAAAAACATGGCAGCAAATACTGCAGAAAAAGGTGTTTTTGCACCTGATGTATAATTAATACCTGAGCGAGTAAAAGAGCCTGAACCTGCATAACTTGAAAAGAAGCTACCAATAACATTGGATAATCCTTGACCAATAAACTCCTGATTACCATCAATTTGTTGTTTACTTTTTGCTGCGACCGAACGAGCAATAGAAACTGCCTCAACCAAGCCTAGCAAAGCAATAGCAAAAGCCTCCGGTGCTAATTCTCGAATTCGTTCTAATGAAAAGTCTGGTGTTGATAATGGAGGTAAACTACGAGGAATTTCACCAATCAATTGTACACCATGATCCTCACCATTAATCAAAAAACTAAAAAGGCTACCGATGACCATACCAAAAAGTAAGTTTGGCCAAGTAGGACGTAATTTTTTAATTAATAAAGAGGTTATTAATGTTACAAAGGCAACAGCAAGCACATAAAGATTAGTATTAGTAATATGTTGTAAAATTTCTTGCCATGCATGAATGAAATTAGCACCACGACTTACATCAATGCCCAGTACATATTTTAATTGGCTGGTTGCAATTAAAATAGCAGCACCTGTAGTAAAGCCAATAACAACAGTATGCGATACAAAGTTAACTAATGAACCAAGGCGTGCAATACCAAATGCTAATTGATATATACCAGCTAAAAAGGTTAATGTTAAGGCAAGCTTTATATACTCACCTGAGTCAGGGTCAACACCTAAACTATTTAATGCAGAAAAAACAACAATGGAAATAGCTGCGGTTGGTCCAGAAATTAAATGTAAAGATGATCCAAAAAAAGCAGCAATAATAGGTGTAACCATTGCTGTATATAAGCCATATTCTGGTGGTAAACCAGCGATAGAAGCATATGCAATACCTTGTGGAAGTACAATAACAGCCCCTGTTAAACCAGCCATTAAATCAGCCTTTAATGTATTTTTATTGACAGAAGGTAGCCATAATAAGAAAGGAAAAATTTGATAGAGACGAGCGGACACAACTGACTCCTAAACGAAATAAGTAAAATGACAAGCTTTTAGGGTCGCGGAGCATAGCAAATATCCACATATTAATAAATACTAATATTCTGTAGAAAATATAATATTTTAGTGCGGTTTATGATGACATTTTGTATTTTATGCCCTAAAACTGGGAGTTTTAGACGCGATCATAACCCAAAAAAGGTCGTTGGTTCAAATCCTTCTCCCGCAACCAATTATAAACCTTCATAACACTAAACACCA
>JALWYT010000024.1 GCA_026992705.1 Thiotrichaceae bacterium | reverse complement strand
TCCTGAAAAACCTCGGGGTTCAGTTATTGTTCCGTTTCTTGGTCGTACTATCGAAGTTCCTACGGGTATTTATCGGATTTCAAAAAAAACCGACGCACGGGTCGCTCCTTTTTATATGGAGGAGCAAAAAGGTGGTAAACTCATTGCAAAATACCAAAAATTATTGAATCCAGCCGATTACGATGAAGTAACATTTATGCGTATTTTGGCACAACAATTAGAACAAAAGATTCTACAACGCCCTGGGCATTGGTGGCTTTGGGAAGCATTACCAATGTTATCAACAAAGAGTCATCGCTGAATTTTAGGGGATAATTTTATGAGCTATCAAGTCGCTATTGATCTAAGTAATGAGAACAATTCACACACTCAAATTATTAATAAAATACCGCAATATGCTAATGTATTAGAGCTAGGCTGTGCTCATGGTGATATGTCTCGTGTTTTAAAACAACATCAACAGGCAAGGGTAATTGGTATTGAGCAAGATGCAATTGCAGCTCAGGATGCAAAAAATATCTGTGATTATGTTTTTATTGAAGATTTAAATAAGCCACATAGCCTTGATGCTCTACAATTTGAAAAATTTGATGTAATTACGCTAGTCGATGTATTAGAGCATCTACATAATCCTAAAGCGGTGTTAGAACGTTTGAAACCTTTATTATTAGATGATGGGCGTTTATTATTATCTGTACCGAATATTGCTCATCTTTCCGTACGTTTAGAATTACTGTGTGGTTCATTTGAGTATGAGGATAGCGGAATTTTAGATTGTAGTCATGAGCATTTTTATACTACCGAAAGTATTCAACAATTATTGTATGAGGCAGGCTACATAATTCATGAGATGGAATACACATGGCATGATATACCTGATGAGGTTATTCAAAACTACTTAAACAAAGTTGGCTTAGTAGCAAGTGAACAAGCGATGGATTATTTTCACTCCAATGAATGTGTTGCTTACCAATTTATTATCTCTGCCAGCCCCTGTGACGTTAGAACAAATTTTTTGCCTGTTACCCACAAACTTAAACCAATGGATGATTCGTGGGATACATGGAGAAAATTACACGCTCTATTAAGACAACAAAATAAAGAATTAGAGTTATTAAAAAAGCAACTTGCTAATATAAAACGATTAACTAAAGTTTAAAGTATAATATACACCAAACAGAAAGATATAAGCCGTAAAGATTATAGAAAGGTATCATAAGTATAATTTATAATATAAAATAATAAATAGAAGCGAATATCGCTCAAAAAAGGGAAATTTATCAAGATTGTAAGCTAAGTAAACCAAAACCATTCCCAATAATAACAATAAGAAATGGGGTTACTCTCTGTGGATAATACAATTAAATTAGCAGTTATTGTCAGTGTTTCGACATTGATAATATCCTGCTCATCATTAAAAAATGCTCCAGGATATGAGCATTATAAAGATTCAACAGAAAACTTCCAACGTAGCACAGCTGTTAAAAAAGTTAATTATATAGAGCAACAAGCAATAAAAAATAATTATAGTCAACAGTATAATCAGCCTAAATCAATTGAAAGATTACAAAACAAAACACCGATTCAAGCCTCACAAGTTAATGATGTTGAGTTGATACTAGGTAAACATCAATACTATCGTCATACTAAACGTAATAAGGCTAAACATAAGGGAAATACCAAAGGGGTTTCACTAAGTTTTGAGCGAGCCAGTATTCGTGAAGTCGTTAAAGTTGTTTTAGGTGACATTTTAAAAGTTAACTACACCGTAGAACCTGGTGTTGATGGTGAAGTAACAATTAATACTAGCCGCCCTATTCCCAAAGATAGCTTAATTGCAACCTTAGAGTCGTTATTACAAGTTCACGGTGCAGTGCTTTATAAAGATCCACAAGGTACCTATCGTATTGCTCCACGTTCTGCGATGAAAGGTCGTGGTTTTGTTCCTGAAACAGGTAAAATACTACCTGTTGGTTATGGCATAAAAATTGTTCCACTACGCTTTATTCCAGCAGCTGAAATGCAAAAAATCCTAGAACCATTAGCAAATCCTGATGCTTTTGTACGGGTTGATACAAATCGTAACTTACTCGTTTTGGCAGGAACCAGTGCTGAATTACATAATTTATTGCAAACGATTCACACTTTTGATGTCGATGTTTTGCAAGGTATGTCTGTTGGCTTATTTCAAATCCATAATGTTGAAGCAGAGGTTGTTGCCAAAAATCTTGATGCACTATTTGGTGAAAGCGGCAATAGCCCAATGGCAGGTATGATTAAAATCATGCCAATTGAGCATTTGAATAGCTTAATGATTATTTCGCCTAGTCCTGAATATCTAAAATCGATGAAGGATTGGGTGGATCGCTTTGATAAGGTCAAATCCACTGAGGGGCAGCAGCTTTATGTTTACCATGTGCAAAATGGTGATGCGAAACATTTAGCGGAGATGCTTGGGCAAATCTTTATGGGCAAATCGTCACATAAAGGCAAGTCTAAACAAGCCTCAAGCTTAGCCCCAGGTTTGAAAGCAGCAACAATTGGCAAATATATGCCTGATGGAGCAAATCCTGCGGTAATTAAACAGGCAAAAACCATGCTTGGTGGCGGCGATGGTATGTCGATTACACAAAATGAAGACACCCGTATTGTTGCCGACGAAGCCAATAATTCATTGATGATTATGGCAACACAGGCGGTTTATAAACAAATTTTACAA
>JALWYT010000023.1 GCA_026992705.1 Thiotrichaceae bacterium | reverse complement strand
TAATCCGCTCGCACTGCGTACTTGCTGCGGTTGCAATACCTGAGTGAAAGGCTAAAGACTGCGGGATTAAATGCCCTTTGACTCGACGTTTGCCTTGATAAATTTCATCGGCTAATGCTTGCGAAAAGCCGCCTTCGCTTGCGGTTAGTGCGGTGGCAATCACTGTATTTTGTGATTGGATTAGGTAGATAGAAACCGCAGGGTCGTCTAATAAATATTGCAAATCAGAAGGCTTGGTTTGGTAATGAGCATTGAGCAATAAGCCAAAAATCTGACTAAGTAGTGCCTCGTTAGCAAGCAAATCTTGCCGATCAATTCTGCGGGCGACTAATTGATCAAGCTTTATGGTAATGTGTTGTGCGAAGTCGGCATTGAGTAGCAAAGCAGCAAAGGTAAATTGTTCCAACGGATCATTTTCTGCCCAGCGTATAGGGGTTTTTAAATGCAGCTCTCTCCAGTTGGGTGTTTGCCTTTCCAACGCTTGCCTAAAGCGAATATTGAAACCCCGACCTGTGCCTTCGTAGCCATGCTGTGTAGTGGCAAAAACAATCCGTGAGTAATGTTGCAGGAATTTTTTTAACAACGGGGCAGGGATGGCAGCAGCTTCGTCTATCAATAATAAATCGGTTTTGACCAGCGTTTGGCTGAGTTCATCGGGTGGAATAAAAACGAGCCCCGTAGAATTTTCAGCATGTTTAAACACCATTTCAGCCGATTTTTTCGAGGGAGCGGTAACGACAATGGAAGAAAGTTTTTCAGATAACAATTGCTTAGCGGCAAGTCCTAATGCAGCGGATTTACCTCTGCCACGATCAGCCGTAATCACTAAAGGGCGGCGGCGATGCCCGTTGACAACTTTATTAATTGCTGCAATAGCAAGTTGTTGATCTTCCGTTGTTTTAATCTCGTGATACTGGTTGGATTGCACTGAATAGAGTAATTTAGGCAGCTTATCGCTATTTTGTTTAAAATACTTAACTTTATTAGTATTTGCGTTAATAATAGCTAGTAAGCGATTGATAAATAATGAATGACTTGGCTTGTCATCAAGCAATAATAACAATAGCCCAGCTGCACGAATACAACCACTGACCGCACCAAAGGCATTGGGGTAAAACGCATCTTGGGCATCATAAATCACAATATCAAACTCTTGCCCAAGCACTGTTTGAATTTTACTGTGTGGCAGATAAGTATAATCGGCTTGCTGTGCTTCATCTTGAGTTACCCAAAGAGCTTTTGTCGCCTCCGCAACAATAATCCTTTGCCGGATTTGTCGCTCCGCCCAAGTGCGATCACCTGCTAAAACAATAATCTGCCGTGCTTGCATAATGGCGTTACAATTCTCTACGGTAGGCTGAAGTAATCGGATAGCGTCGATCTTTGCCAAATGCTCGCTTGCTAATTCTTGCTCCAGGGGCAGATTGGCGACGTTTATACTCATTTAGCAAGACCATATTCACCACTCGCTTGACAGTATCCTCATCATGCCCCGCGGCAACAATATCCTCGATACACTGATACTGCTCGATAAAGCGTTGCAGAATATCGTCTAAAATTTCATAAGGGGGTAGGGAGTCCTCATCTTTTTGATCAGGTGCTAGCTCAGCCGAAGGTGGGCGTGTAATCACTCGCTCAGGTATGACTTCCTCGCCTAAGCTATTGCGGTAGCGAGCCAGTTCATAAACTCGCATTTTAAAGACATCTTTTAATGGAGCAAAACCGCCTGCCATATCGCCATATAAGGTCGCATAGCCGACCGACATCTCACTTTTATTGCCCGTTGCCAACAGCATTTTGCCGAGTTTATTTGACATCGCCATAAGCAATACACCACGACTACGGGCTTGAATATTCTCCTCAGTCGTATCACGTTGCAAACCCTGAAACTCATGCGATAAGGCATCCATAAAAGCCGTAAACATCGGTTCAATCGGGATTTCACGGTAATTGACCCCCATTGTCTCAGCCTGTTTGCGAGCATCATTTTTACTGATTTCAGCCGTGTACTTAAACGGCATCATCACCGCCTCTACATTCTCAGCCCCCAAGGCATCCACCGCAATCGCCAATGTCAATGCTGAATCAATACCGCCTGACAAGCCAAGCAATGTGCCGGAGAAGCCGTTTTTGCTCACATAATCCTTAACCGCTAACACTAAAGCTTGATAAATACTGGCGTTGTCGGCAAGTTTGCGGGGAGAAATGGCAGAAAGATTAGGCTGTAATTGGAAAGGATAAACACCAGACTCAAAACTCGGAGCTTGGAATAGCAACTCGCCATTGGCACTGTAGATTAACGACTCACCATCAAAGATTAATTCATCCTGCCCACCGACTAAATTGCTATAAATAATCGGGCAACCATAGTGGCTCGACTGCCGCTGCAATAGCTCTCGTCGCTCCTCTGATTTATGCAGACGGAAAGGCGAAGCATTAATCACGCATAACAGCTCAGCCCCAGCCTGTACCGCTTGACGAACAGGGGCTTGCTTCCAAATATCTTCACAAACCAATAAGCCAATCTTGATTTGATTAATTTCGACAATGCAACTCTGCTTGCCCGCTTTAAAATAGCGTTTTTCATCAAACACCCGATAATTCGGTAATTTTTGCTTGGAATAGGCGGCAATTATTTTGCCATCCTGCATAACTATCGCTTGATTATAAAGCCTACCATCCAACAAACGCGGAGCACCAATAACCGCTGTAACCCCCTGTGT
>JALWYT010000022.1 GCA_026992705.1 Thiotrichaceae bacterium | reverse complement strand
ACTGCCTCAAACGTATTCGCGTATTTTTCCTGTGTTGCTGCCCGTTGCATCTGCTTATGAATGCTTGGGTCTATGCCTTGCTCCAGTAATCGCTTTGCATCAAGTAAGCGTTCCCGTGCTGTGCTTAATGAGATTATGGGGTATTTGCCAATAGATAGCGTTTTACGCTTTTTATTAAAGCTGTAATCAAACCGCCAATACTTCCCAACTCCCTTTTTGGTTTTCTTGACGAATAAATAAAGCCCGTCCCTATCCATTTTCTTATAGGGCTTGTCTTTTGCTTTAGCATTGCGGACTGCTATATCTGATAGAAATTTAGCCATATTTACGGTATCTGTTTTTGAAAAGGTAAAGATACCGTTAAATGATACCGTAATCTAGCTTGAATGTTATTAGTTTTTATTGAACCTTATTGAAGACTAATTGAAGCGATAGAGCTTGATATATAGGGCTTTAATGAACCTTATTGATGTTTATTGAAGTATTGGATGGCGTCCCGAGAAGGATTCGAACCCTCGGCCTGCCCCTTAGGAGGGGGCCGCTCTATCCAACTGAGCTATCGGGACTGTAAATTTATGCGGGGATTTTACTGTAAATTATATGATGTGAGTAGCGTATTCTTTTAATTGTTGTGCAGTAAGCAGAAATACGCCGTCGCCGCCTTTTTCAAATTCTAGCCAGTAGAATGGAATTTCAGGGTAAGCTTCTGCTAGGGCGTATTGGCTGTTGCCGACTTCGACGATGAGTACGCCGTCGGGGTTTAGGTGGTTTAGGGCTTGTTTGAGTATTTCTCTTGTTGCGTCTAAGCCGTCGCTGCCTGAGTATAAGCCTAGTTCTGGTTCGTGTTTGAATTCGTCATCGAGAATTGCCATGTCTTCTTGGTCAACATAGGGCGGGTTGCTTACGATTAGGTCGTATTTTTTGCCCGCTAAGTTGCTGAATAAGTCGGATTGTATTGTGGTTACTCTGTCGCTTAGGTTGTGTCGATCAATATTGATATTTGCAACATCTAGGGCATCTTTTGATATATCGACTAGGTCAACACTGGCTTCTGGGAAGGCGTAAGCACAGGCTATTCCAATGCAGCCGCTTCCTGTGCATAAATCGAGTACGGTTTCTACCGTATATGGATCAACCCAAGGGGTGAATTGTGCTTCGACTAATTCGGCAATGGGGGAGCGTGGTATCAGAGTTCGTTCGTCAACGTAAAAAGGCAGCCCTGCAAACCAGCCTTCTTGTGTAATGTAAGCGGCGGGTTTTTTGCCTTCGATGCGTTGCGTGAAGTAGTCTAGTATTTTTGCTTTTTCGGTTTCGGTCAGTGCGGCATCCCAATATATTTCAGGTGTATCAATCGGCAGGTGTACGGCTCGCAGCGTTAAATATACGGCTTCGTCTAATGCTGTTAGCATGCCGTGTCCAAAGCTTAGTTTGGCTTCGTTAAAACGGCTGGCTCCCCATCGCATAAAGTCTTTGAGGGTATTTAAGCCTGTGGAGTCTAATTTATTTGTCATTGTTGCTATCCATTTTAAATATTTTTAACGTATGATACGGCTTTTATTATATTAAAACGACAAATGAAAAATTCTGAAGCGTCTTTATTTGATTATATTAAGTCTGCAATCGTTTATGCTTTACCGCAACATTTTATTTCTCGATTGGTTTATAGGGCAACTCGTATAAAATCACCTTACGTTCCAACAGCGATTAGAAAGTTTAGTGAGGTATTTGGGGTTAATCTTGATGAGGCGGTTAATCCTGACCCTAATAGTTATTCAACCTTTAATGAGTTTTTTACTCGTCCAATCAAGCCTGAGTTACGCCCTATTGCTAAAGGCGAGAATATTATTTGCAGCCCTGTTGATGGTACGATTAGTCAAATACAGCAAATTGATCATGACAGTATTTTTCAAGCTAAAGGGCGTCGTTATAATGTCACTCAATTATTAGGCGGTGATGCTCAATTAGCCCAGCCGTTTATCAATGGCAGTTTTGCGACCATTTACCTCTCACCTAAGGATTATCACCGTATCCACATGCCAATTGCGGGCAAGCTTGAGCAGCAAATCTATGTCCCTGGTCGTTTATATAGTGTTGCTCCGTTTACAGTTAAAACGCTTAATGGAATTTTTGCTCGGAATGAGCGAGTGATTGCATTATTTGAAAGCAAGTTTGGAAAAATGGCGATGGTGCTTGTTGGGGCAATTAATGTTGCGGCGATTGAGACAGTTTGGGATGGCTTGGTAACACCGCCAGCGGGGAAAACTATCTCATATAAAAAATATGAAAAAGAAAATATTTGCCTCAATAAGGCGGAGGAAATGGGGTGCTTTAATATGGGTTCAACGGTGATTTTATTGTTTGAAAATAATCAGCTTGAGTGGAGCAGCAAATTTGCCGAAGGTGTTTCGATAAAGATGGGAGAGGCATTAGGAGAATTTCGAGTTGAATACCACAAAACCGTTATAAAACAAAAACATATATCTTAATGAGAGTTTTTAATATTTACTATAAATACTAAGCAAAAGTATGCTATGCCATAAAGAGTTATGTAAATATGGTGGGCCGTGAGCGATTCGAACGCTCGACCACCTGATTAAAAGTCAGATGCTCTACCAACTGAGCTAACGGCCCGCGAAAGAGGTGTGCATTATACAAAACAATTTGGCTCTCGCAAGTAATTTCTGAAATTATTTAAAATAAATATGTAACTACTTCACTTATACTC
>JALWYT010000021.1 GCA_026992705.1 Thiotrichaceae bacterium | reverse complement strand
AAATATAGGCGATATTCCCGTCTATGCTACATCACATATTTACTCTGGTCTCCCTGATGCAGGTCAAAATATGGATTTAGATGGTATTATTTATACTGAAATCCCTTATATTCTTGAAAATTCTCAGTTAGGAGCCATTACACACAATACAATTAAATATCCTCGCTTATATGCTATGGGAGCTGATGCTTTATTAATTGCATTAAACCTTAATCGCATGGTACAAGGCAGGAAAACCTTGCAAGGTAAAACGGGTCTAATTCGCATTGATGGTAACCGCTTTTTGCAGAGAAAACTCGCCTTAGCCACATTTATTAACGGTTTAACGATGCCTTACGGTGAGTAACTTTCTATCACGACGCAATGCTCCAGCTCATTTAAAAAAAGGAAAAGCGGCAGAAAATATTGCAAGCCAGTATCTGCAATCACATGGCTTGCAATTATTAACGAGTAATTATCGCTCCCGTTTTGGTGAGATTGACTTAATTATGCAAGATGCGGATGTGCTGGTTTTTATTGAAGTACGTTACCGTAAAAACATGCAATATGGCGGAGCTGCTAGTAGTATCACCTATCAAAAACAGCAACGTATCCGCAAAACGGCAATGACTTATTTGCAAAAACATGGCACACATTGCCCTGCCCGCTTTGATGTCGTCGCTGTTGAAGGGAATATGCAAGTCATTAACTGGATTAAAAATGCCTTTTAATCTTCCGAGAACACATATCAATGAATATTCAACAACGTATCAATAAACACTTTGACGATAGCATTGCCATCAAACAGAAGGCGAAACTCGCCTTAAATGATTCCGTCGCTAAAGCCGCTGACTTGATGTACCAATGCCTATCCGCTGGCAATAAAATAATGAGCTGTGGTAATGGTGGCTCAGCGGGGGATGCCCAGCATTTTTCATCCGAATTAATCAATCGCTTTGAGACAGAACGACAAGCCCTAGCCGCAATCGCCCTGACCACTGATACCTTTGCCCTCACCTCCATTGCCAATGACTATGCCTATGAGAATATCTTTTCACGTCAGCTTGAAGCACTTGGCAAAGCAGGGGATATTTTATTAGCCTTTTCCACCAGCGGTAATTCAAAAAATGTGATAAAAGCCATTCAGCTTGCTCATCAAAACGACATTAACGTTATTGCAATGACAGGCTGCGAAGGTGGAAATATTCGCAAGCAACTCGATGAAAATGACATTGAACTCTGCGTACCCAGCAACAACACGGCTAGAATTCAAGAAGTTCATTTAGTCTTAATTCATTGCCTATGTGACCTGATAGACCAGCATTACTAAAGTGACAGCAACCATGCCTGACCAAAGCTCTTGCACGCACATCCGCTTCTTCCGAGAAGCTGCCCCTTATATTCAAGCTCATAAAGGCAAAACCTTTGTGATTGCCCTGAGCAGCAGCTTGCTTGACTCGGATAGCTTTACACAAATCATTAGTGATATTGCGATTTTGTCAACGCTAGGAGTGAAATTAATACTGGTACACGGCACACGCAATCAGCTTGAGCAAGCCATTCAGCAGCAAAAATTATCATCAAAATTCCACAAATCCTTGCGGATTACCACGCCTCAAATATTAGAAATAAGCAAAAACATCGTCGGACGAGTGCGGGTAGATATTGAAAATAAATTAAGCTATGCCCTAAATACTCCGCCTATTATCAACACAGGCTTGAGTATTATTTCAGGCAATTTTATTACCGCAAAGCCAATTGGCGTACATGACGGCATTGATTACCAATACACCGGGCAAGTTCGCAAAATTACTCAAGTACAAATCCAGCAACAGCTTGATCATCACAATATTGTCTTACTCTCCCCGCTTGGTTTATCGCCCACAGGAAAAGCCTATAATCTGCACTATGAAGAAGTTGCTACACAAGTCGCCAATATACTCTCTGCCGACAAACTCATCTTTTTGCGAAACACCCCCGACAAACTACCAAGAGAGCTCACCCTGCAAGAAGCCAAGCAACACCAAGCCATTAAACCCATGATACAGCGAATCGAATCCGCTCTAAACGCGGGGGTTTCTCGAGTGCATCTTATCAATGCAAACGACGATGGCGGCATATTATTAGAACTCTACACACGCGACGGCTCAGGCACACTTATCAGCACCAAACAATATGAAGAAATCAGCCAAGCACACATTAGCGACATCTCAGGCATCCTAGAACTCATCCGCCCACTCGAAGAAAAAGGCATATTAATCAAACGCTCACGCGAACAATTAGAACTAGAAATCAACAACTTTATCGTCATAAAACGCGATCAAAAAGTCATCGCCTGCGCTGCACTATATCCCATTGCCAACTCAAACGTCAGCGAACTCGCCTGCCTAGTCGTCGATGATAATTACCGAGGACAAAAAAAAGGCGACACCCTATTAAACTTTGCAGAAAAACTCGCCAAAACGCACGGCAGCAAAAAACTCCTAGTCCTCACCACACAAACCACCGACTGGTTCCAAGAAAGAGGCTTTAAACTCGGTGACGTTGAAGATTTGCCTGGTGCTAAAAAGACACTGTATAACTACCAACGTAATTCCTTGATACTGTTTAAAGAGCTTTAGTTTATGACAAATTTCTCTGATCTTTGAATATTCCTGTTATTGTACTAAATGCAACTGTTATAATCTTTTCATAAAAGACTTTCTATTCTGCAAACTATTTACTTAACTCTTATAGTATTGAAAGCCCTCTTTCTTATTCTTTAATAATTCAGATCTTAAACAATTAACATTGAGTGAAAAAATGCGACCTAGTGAACGAGCTCCTAATCAAATGCGTGAAATCACGATCACGCGAAATTACACCATGCACGCCGAAGGTTCGGTATTCATTGAGTTTGGCAATACCAAAGTATTATGCACTGCCAGTATTGAAGAGCGTCTGCCGCCTTGGTTGCGGGGCAAAGGGCAAGGCTGGGTGACCGCAGAATACGGCATGTTGCCACGTTCAACAGGTTCACGGATGCGACGTGAAGCAGCAGGCGGTAAGCAAAGTGGTCGTACGCAAGAAATCCAGCGATTAATTGGTCGCTCCTTGCGTGCAGTGGTTGATCTTGAAGCTCTTGGCGAGCGACAAATTATCCTAGATTGTGATGTCATTCAAGCAGATGGCGGTACTCGCACGGCATCAATTAGTGGTGCGTATGTGGCATTGCATGATGCGATTCAAGGCTTGCTGGATAGCGGAGAACTTGAGAAAAATCCATTGCATGGTCAGCTTGCATCTATCTCTGTGGGGGTTTATGAAGGCACACCTGTATTGGATTTAGACTATGCAGAAGATTCTACTGCCGAAACCGATATGAATATTGTAATGAATAGTGATGGTGGTTTAATCGAGGTTCAAGGCACTGCAGAAGGGCATACGTTTAGCCGTGATGAGCTGAATCAAATGTTGGATTTGGCAGAAAAAGGCATCAAACAAATCTTTGCGGCTCAAAATCAAGCATTAGGAAAATAAACATGACGCAAAAAGTAGTATTGGCAAGCGGCAATCAAGGCAAATTGCGTGAATTTATCCGTATGTTGTCGAGTCAAGATATGGAAATTATCAAACAATCTGAATTCAATGTTCCTGATGTGGAAGAAACAGGCTTAACCTTTGTCGAGAATGCCATTATAAAAGCCCGTCATGCCGCAAAAATTACAGGCTTGCCAGCTTTAGCCGATGACTCTGGCATTGAAGTGGATGCGTTAAATGGGCTTCCAGGGATTTATTCTGCCCGCTATTCGGGTGAAGGTGATGATGCGAACAACATCAAATTATTAGAAACCATGAAAGACGTGCCTGATGACAAACGCACAGCCCGCTTTCGTTGCTGTATTGTGTATATGCGACACGCCGAAGACCCATCGCCCATTATTGCGGATGCCGCATGGGAAGGTTCTATTTTGCATGAGCTAAAAGGGGAAAATGGCTTCGGTTATGATCCTTTGTTTTATGTTCCAACGCATGGTTGTAGCTCGGCAGAAATTGACCCTGATGAGAAAAATCGCATTAGCCACCGTGGGCAAGCCTTACGATTATTACTCGCTGCACTGAAAAAACGCCATGCCTAAGCCGTTAGTTATTTTAGATCGTGATGGTGTGATTAATGAGGATTCGGATAATTATATTAAATCACCAGAAGAGTGGATTCCGATTCAGGGCAGCATAGAGGCTATTGCCAAATTAAAAAAAGCAGGCTATCTCGTTGCTGTCGCGACAAACCAATCAGGTATTGCTCGCGGCTATTATAATCTTGATACACTCAATGCCATGCACGATAAAATGGCAAAACTGCTACAAACCTATGGTGTGAGTGTTGATTATATCGCTTACTGCCCACATGCACCAACAGATAATTGCCAATGCCGAAAACCTCAGGCGGGTATGTTGAATGAAATTATAGAAACGCTAACAGCCGATAAAAATCAAACGATTATGATTGGCGATAAAATAGCGGATATGCAAGCTGCTCAAAATGCAGGCGTTGATTTTGCTCTAGTCAAAACAGGCAAAGGTGAAAGAACTCTCGTGAGCAGTGAATTGCCTAATACGGTAAAGATTTATAATAATTTACAAGAGCTTGTACAGGTACTTTTAGCTACAGATATTACTAACTAATCGAGTCTAAGTAATTTAATCAATTCATCACATAGCTTTACTATAGTTACCACCATCACCATAGTAAAGCTAAATCATAGATTATTTAAGCAAACTTAATACAATAAATTAATCACAGATATCAAAATAACAAGGAATAAGAACGTCATTATACCACCAGCTCGGATATAGTCTGGTACACGATAACCACCTGGTCCCATAATTAAAGCATTAACTTGATGTGTAGGGATTAAAAATGAATTTGAGGTGGCAATTGCTACAATCAAAGCAAAGACCGCAGGATTAGCACCAACTCCAATAGCGATATTAACAGCTAACGGTACTAATAATACCGTTGCTCCAACATTAGACATAACTAGGGTAAAAAAGGTTGCAAGTGCAGCGACAGATAATTGAATGACCCAAATTGGCATATCACCCACTACACTTAGTGTTTGTTCGGCAATCCATTTAGCCGTTCCCGTTTGCTCAACAGCAAGTCCTAAAGGTATTAAACTTGCTAATAAAAATACAGTTTTCCATGAAACGGCTTCATAAGCTTCATCAATTTTTAATACACCTGATAAAATCATACCTACTGCACCTGTTAGCAATGCAATTGATAAACGAATATCAGTAAAAAGCACCATTGATAAAGCAATAGCAAAAAATAATCCTGCCCATAAGACTTTTTTAGGACGAAGTTCTTCACGTGGATATTCTGTAGTAATGACTACAAAATTCTTATCCTTTTCTAAACGAGCTAAAGCTTCCCAAGTCGTATGTACGACTAAGGTATCACCAGAGTGAAAAGGTATATTACGAATATCCTCACCTTCTCGCATCGTTTTACCATCACGATGTAAACCAACCATTGCGATTCCATAACGTTTACGCATCCATACATCACGAGCACTTTTACCAATTAATTTAGAACTTGGTGGGATAACCACTTCAGCAATACCAGCCTTAGTATTTGCTAAAGCTTCAAAAAAGGTACGTAGTTCATCACGTTTTTTTAGATTATATTTCTCAACAAAGTGATCTAAGTTTTTAGGTTCTGCAACAACACCAAGTACCATTCCTGCCTTTAAACCGGTGTCACGATCTAACGCCCCTGGTCCTACTCTTGTTTCTTGACCTGGCAATTTAGTTGCAATAATTCTCACTTGATATTTTGTTTCAACTTCATCGAGCTTCATACCAATTAAATCACTATTATCGGTAATTACCACCTCAAATAACTCATAATCAATACCGTAAACATCATGAAAATATTTCATTGCATCTGAGCCCGTCGTACTACTTTCTTCCTTTGAACTTGGCAATACATAACGACCAGCTAGTACAAAGTAAATAATTCCAGCTAAAACTAGCGGTAAACCAATCGGTGTTACAGAAAACAAACTCCACGTCTCCATTTGCTGATTAGCAGGTAAAGCTGTATTTGAAGTCAAAATCAAATCATTGAGTAAAATTAAGGGTGATGAGCCAACCATTGTCATCGTTCCACCCAAAATAGCACAAAAGCCCATAGGCATTAATAAACGTGACATTGGCACACCAGAGCGAGCTGAAATACGTGAAACAACAGGTAAAAATAAAGCCGCCGCACCGACATTTTGCATAAAAGAGGATATAAATGCTACAGTACTTGATACAATCGGAATAATCCGTTTTTCTGATGTTCCACCGACATTCAAAATAAAGCCTGCAACTTTTGTCATAATCCCTGTTTTATCCAGACCTGCTCCAATAATCATAACAGCAATAATTGACATCACTGCATTACTAGCAAAGCCATCGAATAAATCCTTAGAATCAACTAAAGGTTTATCCAAGCCCATAACTGGAAAAAATAAACTTGTTAAACCTAGTAGTACCATAATACTTAAAGCAGCAATATCAACATCAACCACTTCAAATGCAAACAGATAAATTGTTAACAACAAAATTGCCGTTACCCATGCGATAGCAACTGTTGGAACTTTAAAGGCTAGAAATATAGCAACTGCAATAAAAATTATAGCTGGCACTAGGTGCTTTTTAACTTTATCTGAAATAACATTTGGCATAATGCTGAGATCCTAAGGTCAAAATAAAATTGTCGCAGAGCATACTACAGACTTGTACCAAAAAAAATAGGTTGACTTCTATAAAAGCTAGTAATGGACTAAATCTGAAATAGCTGGAACCTTAAACAATTAGGATCAGTATAAATTTATTACTGAAACCAAACGTTTAATATCGAATATGCAATTATCAAAATACTAGAAAGTTCTTCGTAAAAAGCTCAATTGATCAAGTGAAATTATGATATGGCTGATAAGTATGGAAAGTTGATGGATTTAGTGAATTGATGCACTATTATCATGTGTAGACTTTACTGTCTTCCATACACCCCCATAAAATCAGTCACCCAATAATGACATCAGGAGTGCTTAAATCATGATGGACAATTCATCACCGCAAGGGAGTAAAGCGAATATTGGCTTTATTAGCCTTGGTTGCCCGAAAGCACTGGTGGATTCAGAGCGAATTTTAACCCAGTTACGTTCTGAGGGTTATAACATCCTGCCTAGTTATGATGAGGCGGATATGGTCGTTGTTAATACTTGTGGCTTTATTGATGCGGCGGTTGAGGAGTCCTTGGAAGCTATTGGTGAGGCATTGGAGGAAAATGGTCGAGTTATTGTGACAGGCTGTTTAGGGGCAGAATCGGATAAGGTATTAGCGGCTCATCCTGATGTTTTGGCGGTGACGGGGCCTCACGCCTACGAGGAGGTGATGCAGGCGGTACATCAGCATTTGCCTGCTCCGCATGATCCTTATATGGATTTATTGCCACCGCAGGGGATTAAATTAACCCCACATCATTATGCTTATTTGAAAATATCCGAAGGCTGTAATCATCGTTGTACCTTTTGCATTATTCCTGCTTTGCGTGGCGATTTAGTCACACGCCCTATTGGTGATGTCTTGCAAGAGGCGGAAAACTTAGCCAATGCGGGGGTAAAAGAGCTATTAGTGGTGTCGCAGGATACCAGTGCTTATGGTATCGACATCAAATATCGCACAGGTTTCTGGCAAGGTCGCCCTGTGAAAACGCATATTCAAGAGCTTGCTGAGGCATTGGGGCAGTTGGGAATTTGGGTGCGTTTGCACTATGTTTATCCTTATCCGCATGTTGATAAGCTGATTCCCTTAATGACGGAGGGTAAAATTCTGCCGTATCTGGATATTCCTTTCCAACACGCCAGCCCGCGAATATTAAAAGCGATGAAACGCCCCGCTCATGCGGAAAAAGTCTTGCATCGTATCAAGCAATGGCGGGAGATTTGCCCTGATATAACCATCCGCAGTACCTTTATCGTTGGCTTCCCTAGTGAGACTGAAGATGATTTCCAAATGTTGCTCGATTTTATTCAAGAGGCTCAATTAGATCGGGTCGGCTGTTTTACTTATTCACCCGTTGAGGGAGCAGAGGCAAATAGCTTGGCTGATCCTGTGCCTGAGACAGTCAAAGAAGAACGCTTGGAGCGTTTTATGGAAATTCAAGCCGACATCAGTGCGAAAAAATTGGCTAAAAAGATTGGCACAAAGATGACCGTATTGACGGATCATGTTGAAAACGGTTTGACGATTGCCAGAAGCCAAGCCGATGCTCCTGAGATTGACGGGCAGGTTTATATTGAAGGTGAAATGCTAGAATCAGGGCAGTTTGTTAATGTAGAAATCACGCACTCTGATGAGCATGATTTATGGGGAAAATTGGTAGATTAAGCCATGTATGATAATCAAGAATATGCTGAGCGTCCAAATAAAACCAAGCTTAAAGCCATTAAAAAGCAACATCATAACTTAGGCAAGCAATTAGTCGAAATGGCAAATAGCAAATTTGACAAAATCCCAATGTCTGACCGTATGCGGGGGGCCATCCTTGAAGCCAAGCGTTTGCAAAAGGGGGCGTTAAAGCGTCAGCTAAAATATATTTCGGGGCTGATGGAGCATGAAGATATTGATACCATCCAGCTAGAAATCAAACGCCAAAACTTACCCGATAAGCAAGCCACAGACGCTTTTCATCAATTAGAACAATGGCGAGATCGCTTGATTGCAGGCGATAACGCGGTGATGGAGGAACTTATCTCAACATTCCCACAAATTGATCGGCAACATATACGCCAATTAGTCCGCAATGCGGCTAAGGAGGCAAAATTAAATAAACCACCAAAATCTGCCCGTAGTTTGTTTCAATACTTAAAAGCGTTACAAGAAGCTTAATTATGCCCTCATACTTAACTTATCATTCCTAATTAATCGCCATTACTGTACTCTTCACTCCATGAATGATAATGATGACATACAACAACACCCACTGGTTGACCGCTTCCGTAGCTATCTGCCCGTTGTGGTCGATGTAGAAACAGGGGGCTTCAACCACACAACCGACGCTTTGCTGGAAATATCAGCCGTTATTCTATGTGGTGAT
>JALWYT010000020.1 GCA_026992705.1 Thiotrichaceae bacterium | reverse complement strand
CAATGCCGTTGTTTTTCAATCTGCCGATTTAGCCAGTCAACTGCCTTGGCTGCTGAGTATGCTAGCGATTTTTTTGATACGAGCCATACTCGGCTGGGCAACGGAGCAAGCAGGCTTTCATGCCGCGATACGAGTAAAGCTGAATTTACGCAAACAACTTTATCGACATATTCAGCAACTCGGCACAGCATGGTTAAGCCATGAACGCAGTGGCGACATCAGCAATGCCCTAAGCGATGGCATTGAAGCCCTAGAAGCTTATTATGCTAAATATCTCCCCGCTGTTTCACTCGCCGCATTAATCCCGCTTTCTATGCTGATATTTATCTTCCCTGCTGATTGGATTTCAGCCTTAATGATGCTCGCAACGGCTCCGCTTATTATTATCTTTATGATTTTTATCGGGCATGGCACTGAAAAACGCAATCAAAAACAATGGCGACAGCTTGCGTATTTATCCTCCCACTTTTTAGATGTTATTCAAGGCTTGACCACCCTAAAATTATTCAATGCCAGCCGTCGAGAAGCCCAAGCCGTTGCTAATATTTCCGACGATTACCGCATTGCTACCATGTCCGTCTTGCGAATTGCCTTTTTATCCTCATTAGCACTGGAATTTTTTGCTTCGATTAGCATTGCCTTAGTCGCAGTGATTATCGGTTTTCGGCTATTTTATGGCGAAATGGACTTCCACTATGGCTTTTTTATCTTATTGCTTGCCCCTGAATTTTATTTCCCGCTACGCAATATGGGTACACAATACCACGCCCGCCTTGATGCCATTGGAGCGGCTGAACGCATTATCGAAATATTAAAAACCCCTTTAGCAAACACCTCAACGACGCAAACGACGATTCCATCACTGGCAGATAATCATATTTATTTTGCAAATGTCAGTTTTCGCTATCCAGATGGCAGAACCGCTTTAGAAAACATCAACTTAAAAATTCCAGCCAAACAAACACTCGCCATTATTGGAGCCAGTGGCTCAGGTAAAACCAGCTTGATTAACCTGCTTATGGGATTTATCAGCCCAAGCTCTGGCTGTATCAAAATTGACGATACGCCACTTAACACCATCGAATTAAAAAGCTGGCGACAACAACTTGCATGGCAAGCCCAACAGCCACGCATATTCCCTGCGACAGTTGCCGATAATATTCGCTTAGGTCAGCCGCAAATATCACTAAACAAAGTAAAAATAGCGGCACAACAAGCCTATGCTGATCATTTTATCGAACAACTACCTAAAGGCTACGATACGTTGATTGGAGAAGGCGGGCATGGCTTATCAGGCGGACAAATACAACGGATTGCTCTTGCTAGGGCTTTTCTTAAAGATGCTCCGCTAGTCATACTCGATGAAGCCACGGCTAATTTAGATCAACACAGCGAACAGCTTATTCAGCAAGCAATCCAACAACTCTGCAAAAATCGCACTGTTATAATGATTGCACACCGACTATATACCATCGAACAAGCCGACTGCATTGCAGTTTTGGACAAAGGCAAACTCATGGCAACAGGTACGCATGAAAGCTTATTAGCACACTGCAAACACTATCAAGCCATGCTCCAAAACAAACAGCATGAGGAGAACCAATCATGAAAGACTTATTTCGCTTGATTAAGCTGTTTAAACCCTATTACCACTGGCTTGCCTTAGGTATTTTTCTCTCACTGATTACTTTATTAGCCAATGTCGCCCTACTCGCTCTTTCTGGCTGGTTTATTACCGCAATGGCAATTGCTGGGGTTACGGGCGTTGCAATTAATTATTTCACCCCTGCTGCTCTTATCCGAGCCGCTGCAATTATCCGTACCGCAGGTCGCTATGCGGAACGATTAGTCACCCACGAGGCAACATTTCGTTTACTCTCTGAATTACGAGTTTGGTTCTATCAACACCTAGAACCACTCGCACCTGCGGGGCTTGAAAGCTATAAAAGTGGCGATTTACTCAGCCGTATCCGTGCGGATATTGACACCTTAAACAATGTCTATTTACGGCTTATTGTCCCTGTTGTGGTAGCTCTTATTTCCAGCCTATTATTTCTTATTTTTCTAAGTTTCTATAATCCATTATTAGCCCTAGTGGAATTGATTTTATTGCTTATCGCAGGCGTTATTGTGCCCTTATGGGTAAATCACCTTGCTTATGACACAGGCAAACAAATCACCCAGACGCAATCACAATTACGCAGTGCTATTATCAATGATTTACAAGGTATGGGAGAATTATTGATCTACGGAGCAGATACCGCCCACGCCGAACATATTGAACACTTATCGCAACAGCTTGCCACACAACAACAAAAAATGAGCCGAATTTCAGGGCTATCTCAAGCAACTCTAGGCTTATGTGCCAGCCTTGCATTATGGGCGAGTCTGCTGATGATAATACCGATGGTGGACAATGGCTCACAACTCCCAGCCAAGCTTGCGATGCTCGCCTTATTCAGCCTTGCCAGCTTTGAAGCCGTCATGCCACTGCCTTTTGCTTTTCAATCACTCGGCGAAACATTCGCTGCCGCCCGCCGTATTTTCAATATTATCGACAAGAAAAACCTGATCACCGAACCCACAACTCCAGCAACCATTCACACACCGCTACACATCAAATTCGAGCAAGTCAGCTTTCGCTACCCAGCCAAGCATGAATGGGTTTTGGAATCATTTAACTTAGATATTCCCCCAAAAACTAGCCTTGCGATTATTGGGCAAACAGGCCCAGGCAAA
>JALWYT010000019.1 GCA_026992705.1 Thiotrichaceae bacterium | reverse complement strand
CCTATAAAATCACACTGCCAGCCTGATAGGTAGTCAGGTTTTCGGGAGCTACCCTAGACAGTGTAAACGCTGTTATTTAGCCATGTGCAACATCGGCTAAGGCTTCATTGATAATATTTTCACTTACACCGTGCTTTTTGAGACTGTTTATTAATGCAGTTACATTGTTATTATCTAATTTCTCCATATCTTTTCTTAAACCTTGCCCTACATAGGCTTTTAACAGGGCTTGATAGCCTGAAAATCCTAATTGTGGAGCTACACGTTTCATATCTTCCACAACATCAATAGGCATTCTTAATGTAATACTGGTCATGGGTCTATTTTTATCTAATCGTTTTTTTAGTTGCTCAACTTTCATAATATTTATGCTCCTTTTTAACCGCTTTTCTTGCTGAAATAATACGGATTTCATCCTCTTCAATTTGGATATGAACAGTAAATAGAAGATTCCATTGTTCATCCATGCCTATTACCGCATCCCTTTGTTCATTATTTCTATTGGCATCTACAACCTTTAGGAATGGGTCAAAAAAGCTATTAACCGCTTGTTCAAAACTAATACCATGCTTTGATTTATTCTTTTTGGCTTTATCTTCATTCCAGATGAAGTTAATGCCGTTGTAAGTGTATTCAATATCCATATTTATAGCTCTATGTATTGTCTTTGTAAATACATTAATTATTGATTGTTATGTATTCGCTCTAATCGGTATCACCTCAGCATCTTGTTTTAGTGAGTCTAAATAATTAGCCCATTCTTGAAGCATTACCCGCCTTTCCTCCATGTAATCAGCATGGTTGTAGGCTTCTCTTATTTCGTTTCTATCTTTATGGCTTAGTTGTGCCTCTATAACTTCACTCCGATAGCCTAACGTGTTTAAAAAGGTACTTGCTACGCCTCTAAAACCATGTGGTGTTATATCTTCATTGGTATAACCCATATTGCGGAGTGCCGTTCTCAAGGCGTTATTGCTCATAGGGCGTGAATTGCCCCTTGCCGATGGGAATACATACTTTCCCCTGCCCGTGTATTGGTGAATCTCGGTAATGATTTCTAATGCTTGTTCACTCAATGGCACGGTATGAGCATCTTCTTTTCTGTTAGCTTGTTTTATATGAGTGGGTAGTTTTCTTCTAACTGCGGGTATCGTCCATGTTTTGTTTTCAATATCTATTTCTTGCCATTCGGCATTAGATAATTCGCTAGGTCGCACCATTACCAAAGGAATAAGCTTTAATGCTTGCCTAACAACGATAGAACCGTGATAGCCCTCAATCGCTCTAAGTAGCTCCCCTAGCTGTATAGGGTCTTTAATTGATGCGTAATGCCGTTTGATGGTCTTTGGTAGGATTAATTGCAGGTTGACATCTTTTGCTGAATTACGGCTAGTCTTTCCATGTACTACCGCATAATCGAATACTTGTTGAATAAACCCTTTTACACGTTTAGCGGCATCTACCGCTCCTCTATCTGATACTCGCTTTACTACGGCTATTATTTGCGGTGCTTCTATTGTTGATATTTCATTTCTACCAATAATAGGGAAAGCATCACGTTTTAAATAACTGCTAGCACGTTTATAGTGAGAGCTTGACCAATTCCCTTTTTGACTCGCTAGCCATGATTCAGCTATTGCCTGAAAACTATTTTCAGTAATCGCCTTTTTCTGTATCTGCTTTTGCTGTGATGGGTCAATACCTGTTTGTATCAGTGCTTTTGCTTCATCCCGTTTTTTTCGGGCTTCACTTAAACCAATATCAGGGTAGTTCCCTATTGTATAGGTTTTGTGCTTTCCATAGATACGATAGTTATACCGCCATGTCTTAGTACCTGTTGTTAGCACCTGACAATATAAGCCGCCTCCATCTTGTAGCTTATACGCTTTATCTTTGGGTTTAGCATGTCTTATTTCAGGGTCTGATAATTTGTTAGTGGTGTATTTCTTCATAATTGCGGGTATGAAATTTCTCAGAGTTCTATGATACCCGCAATTATACCCGCATTTATATTTGATACCCACAAATAAAAGTTGATTCATTGGCACTTATAGCCTAGCTGAAATGCTTGATTTATAGCGGTTTTGAGGGGAAAAGTTGATGCTCTGGAATTTTGAATTGGCGGAGAAGGAGGGATTCGAACCCTCGGTAGGGGTTAGCCTACACACGCTTTCCAAGCGTGCTCCTTAAGCCACTCGGACACTTCTCCGTTGAGTTGAATAGGTCGGGGAGCTTATCTTAGTTTGTTTGTGCTGTAAACATTGTTAAGCGGTAAAATTATAAATACCACTCCTGCGGGATTTCATCGGCTTTACGGGCTTTGATTTTGTATTCTTTTTCTTGCATATTTTTTCCGCCAACTTTTATGGTCATTTCATCTGCGTCACGTCCTTTGCTGTATCTACCTGCGATGCTGCCTGCTAGTTTGATGTCGTCTTCGCTGATGTTTTCGCCATCTAATAGGGTTAGAGGTCCTGGGTGGCTGGTGATTTGTATATAGATGAATTGATTTTTGTAGCCTTTTAGGAAGTTATTTTCTCCTTCTTCGCGGGCGATAATCATTTTGAAGTTGTCTTTAGCTCGTAAATGTCTGCCAACTTTTAATAGCATAATATCGTCAAGCTCATAATATTTATCGCCTCGGTTTGTCCATAGGTCTTTGAGTTTGTCGGAGTAATTAGGGTCGGTGAGAAAGCAGCAGCCACCTGCGGGTTGGGAGTATTCTTTGATGCCTAATTGATTGGCGAGTGCT
>JALWYT010000018.1:593-2761 GCA_026992705.1 Thiotrichaceae bacterium | reverse complement strand
ACTTGTCCGCCTTCTTTTAATGCCATTAAGAAATAAGAACCCACCTCAGGGCTAACATCATTGATTGAGCAGATACGCGAATCGACCATATCGCCATCGGGGTCTTTTACATTGTGAGTGTCGATAATTTTTAGTGGCTCAAGTGTTACTGCATCAACGATTACGGCTTGCGTGGGGATATACATACCTGTTAATAGATATTTACTGTCATCAGAGATAGCAATACCACGAGCGTCTAAGCCAAGGCGTATTTTTTTAGTTGCTTGTAGGGTTTTGAGGTCATATTGATATAACCAACCATCACGACCTAAGTTGTAAGCATATTGACCATCTGGGCTAAACGTATAGCCGTGTGCTCTGGCTCCAGCAGGCAAGTGTGCAATCACTTCTTGTTTTTTCGTATCAATAACACCAACGCTAAAGTTTTCACGTTCGGTTACTAATAATAAATCATCAGGATTTTCTACAGGAGTTACACCTTCTTGTTTAGGCACATCCTGCAAAGTTTCCTTCATTTGCTCCATTGTCCACTCAAAGTCTTTAGGCGGATCAACATTGTAAATATGGTGCGTAATGGCTTTGATTTCTTCATCGCTTAATGCTTTACCAATGGGGTTGGCATCAGTTCCCCATGCAGGCATTGAAGTACTAAGGCGACCTGCTTTTACTGTGGCAAAAATAGCCTCTTCATTAAGAGGATAAGTGAAACGCCCTGCTTTCTCGCTTTTATCCCCGTTATGTAAGCGATCTTTGGTAATATTTGGTCCCGTTGCACCCGTCAGTTTTGGGTTATGACAACCACCGCATTCTGAACTAACAAATTCTACTATCGAACGACCATTAACTTTGTCAGCCGCCTTTATGTCTTCATAAGGTGTATCAGCCGCCTGTACCATAGAGGAGGATAATGCTGCGGTAATGGCTAAAGCTAACACGCCTTTGCCTGCTCCTTTTAGAGTGGGAAATGCTATATTTTTATTTTTCATCTGCATAATGATTTACCTTTTGCTATTATTTATTAACTGATGTGAAGCAGTGTTTTGCTATCACTGAAAAAATTACTAATTTAGTGTTTGCTAAAATTATGCTAGACCGAAAAATAAAGTGTTCTCCTTGATTCACATCAAGCTAGAGTGCTGTCCTTATTTAAGGAATGACTATTCGGCTCACCCCTAAACAACAAAAAGCCTGTTCAGCAATTCCTCTCTGATTTTGACGTAAATCAAAAAATATCTGCAAAGCGTTGCAACTTGATTCACATCAAGGCTAGAGCAACGGCAAATTTTCTACAGTTACCTTGTTATTGGATTTTGGCAAGGACAATCTCAAATCCAATATAAATCACAACCATATTAGATTCGGGAGTTAAACGCCCAATCAGGGAGCAGTGTAGCGATGGCTGCTTTCTGATCTTCACCCTCCTCCAGAAGTTCTTGGGTCTTTTATGGTTGTTCTTTCAAGGGGTAAGATGATGAGGGGTCGGATTAATTTATTGTTATTATGCCTAATTGCGATAAGTGCATTCGCTATAGCAGATGATCGAAGTGGTGTTGTTCTCTCCAAAATAGAAAAACCGGCTGTAGAAAATACAAAAAATAAAGATGTATCAACAACAGCCGAACAAGAAACCATTCCCACTCAACGTCAGCAAGAAATTATTGAATTACTCCGTCAAGATTGCGGAGCTTGTCATGGCATGAATTTACTCGGAGGTCTCGGTCCATCACTGCAACCACAAGCATTAGAAAAATTAACAGAAGATCAAATTGTAGAAACGATTAGCGATGGTCGAAGCGGTACGCCAATGCCGCCTTGGAAACCATTTTTTAACGAACAAGAATTACACTGGTTAGCTCAACAACTCAAGCACGGTATTGAGGATAATAAAAATGAAAACCCTTAAACAGCTACTCCTTTGCTTAAGTCTTAGCCTTTTATTCAGCCTGAATTTTGCACAGGCGGATGAGCAATGCCCGCTACGCGGCACAGGTGATTTAGGCATTATTATTGAACGAGCCAGTGGCAGTATCCAAATTATCAACCATTCTAGCAATCAATCCTTATTTCATATTGAGGGTTTAGGCGACCTCTCCCACGCATCTGTTGTCTATTCACGCGATGAACGCTATGCCTATATTTTCGGGCGTGATGGCGGCTTAACTAAAGTA
>JALWYT010000018.1:0-583 GCA_026992705.1 Thiotrichaceae bacterium | reverse complement strand
GTAGATATACTCTGCGGCAAGATAGTCAAACGAGTGATGCAAGGGGGCAACAGCATTGGCGGGGCGGTTTCTCAAGATGGACGCTTAATTGCTGTCTCTAATTATGTTCCGGGTGGAGTTAAAGTCTTTTCTGCCGATGATTTAAGCCTAGTAGCGGACATTCCTGCCACAAAAATAAGCGATGAAAAAAACTCCAAAACCGTCGGGCTAGTGGATGCCCCACAGCAACGCTTTGTCTTTAGCCTCTATGATACGGGCGAGATATGGATTGCCGATATGCACAATCCCAAACAGCCCCAACTACAAAAAATCACCAACATTGGCACACAGCCCTATGATGGGCTGATAACACCTGATGGTCGTACTTATATCGCGGGTTTATTCGGTGAAGATGGCATGGCACAGGTGGATTTATGGCATCCCGAAAAAGGCGTAACTCGGATTTTAGATCACTACGGCAAAGGCGAAGAAAAGCTACCCGTTTACAAAATGCCGCACCTTGAAGGCTGGGCAATTGCAGGCGAACAAGCCCTATTCCCTGCGGTGGGACATCATGAAGTTTTAGTCGCCAACCGCCGTGATT
>JALWYT010000017.1 GCA_026992705.1 Thiotrichaceae bacterium | reverse complement strand
ATTCTAGTCGCAATCTCATAATCAACAATCAAAGGCGCATGATCAGAAAAACGTTGGTCTTTATATATACTCGCATTAATGACTTTATCTTTTAAATCTGGAGTAATAACCTGATAATCTATCCGCCAACCAGTATTATTTGCCCAAGCCTTGCCTCGATTTGACCACCAAGTATATTGTCCAGCTTCTTGATTTACAACACGAAAAGCATCAACAAAGCCAGCATCATTAAATAATTCATCCATCCACGCACGTTCTTCGGGCAAACATCCTGAACGTTTTTGATTACTACTCCAGTTTTTTATATCGATTTTTTTATGGACGATATTCCAATCTCCGCAAATAATATAAGGCTTTGAAGCTTGTTGTAATTTGCGTAAATAGGGCATAAATTTTGCCATAAATTCAAATTTCAATTCTTGCCGTTCAGGGCTAGAACCGCCAGAGTGCATATATAAGGAAACAACATTAACATTAGGAAAACGCGCTTCTAAATAACGCCCTTCTCTGTCAATTTCTGACCATCCAATTCCATAAATGACTTCTTCTGGTTTGCTACGCGCATAAATAGCAACACCGCTATAACCTTTTTTTTCAGCATCATGGTAATAACAATGATAAGCTGATGGATGAAATACAGAATCAGTTAATTGATGCACTTGCGCTTTAGTTTCTTGCAGACAGACAACATCTGCATTTTGTTGAGCTAACCATGTAAAATAGCCTTTTTTTGCCGCAGCTCGAATACCATTAACATTTGTTGTGATAATTCGCATAAGTTAAGTAAAATAATTGAGGTTTATAAATCTAAAATTGAATACTCACTATATAACACAAATATTACAAGCACCAAACCAAATTACTCCGCAAAAGTTTTATCATTGCCATAAATTCACTCAATCTGATACCATTCCAGAGAATTTGAAACTGTTATGGTTATTTGAACTTTATTCAAAACAACCACCTAAAGAAATTGGATTTGCATTTTTATGGCTATCTCCAGATTATTTAAACGTTTGCGCTGTCATGCAAGATAGTGATGTTATAACACTAGCATCAGGAAAAAATGATCGTACTTGGGAAAAAGGCGACGTGATAGAATTTTTTTTACAAGCTAATCCTGAACTCACAAATTATATAGAACTGCATTTAGCCCCAAATCAGGCGACGCTTGAATATGCTATCCCTGATTCTAAACAGCTTAATAGCTATTCTCCAGAAATGCTGATTTTTGAATCAGGTATGGAAACCGAAACTGGTATTTTTGAGCAAGGCTGGTGGGGGCAGATTCGATTGCCCTTGAAAAAACTGAAATTTTCTTCTAATCTAGCCCCTAGATTTTGCATTTGCCGTTATAATTACAATCGGCAAAACTGGGAAAATCCTGAATTATCATCAACAACACTATTCCATTCACGCCCCCATTTTCATCAACCAAACGAATGGCAAACATTGATTATTAAATAAGTACTTAACCACAAATTTTAGCTTCGCTTACTTCGTTTCAGGTATTTTGCCAGAAAGGGCAACCACAAGGGATTGCCCCTACAAACGAAGTAACGAAGTAAACAACGATGTAGGGGCAATCGGTTGCCCTTGTGTATAAGAGAGTGAGCAGGAGCGTGGAAACGAGTAACACATTGATTATTAAATAATGATAATAAAAATATGCGAATAGATTACACCTTTGGTAAATAATTATGGCAAGTCGTCCTTATAAAACCAGTCATTATCTAAAAGACCCTCAAGATAGAGCGGCTTATCTAAATGAAGTTTTGGAAAGTGGTGATTTCAACGCATTTTTATTAGCATTAAAAAATCTCACTGAAACTACCAGCCCTGCAAGCAATATTAATAGATTATCTGTTGATGTGTTTAATCCACAAAATCCATAAATTACTAGTACATTGTCAAGATGTTTTGGTGGTCTGAGACCTGACAGGTTTCTAAAACCTGTCAGGTCTTTATCTGGCACAAGCCGGAGCTTGGTAACGAGTAAACCAAACGAATGGCAAACATTGATTATTAAATAATGAAACTCAAAATCCTCAAATGTCATGGCTCTAGCAATGACTTTATACTGATTAACGAATATAAACAACTGCTGTTTTCTGAAGAACAACGTATCACTCTATCAAAGCATCTTTGCGATAGAAAATTATTAGGCTTAGGTGCAGACGGCATTTTATTTTTTCAAAATAGTGAAAATGCCGATGGCAAAATGAGAATGTTCAATCCTGATGGCTCTGAAGCCGAAATGTGTGGTAATGGTTTGCGCTGTATAGGTAGATTCGCTTGTGAAACCTTGAAGAAAAATTCGGTTTTAATTGAAACACTTAAAAGCATTTCCAGTGTTGCCCAAGTTGAAGATATTCATCAAGGCGTAAAAACTTATCAAGCGGAATTAAATACTATTTCTTTGGATAATTCAATAATTAATCAACCATTGCCGACATTATCTAAGGATTTAAAGTTTACAGCAGTGACAATGCCAAATCCTCATATAGTGTCGATAGTTGCCAGTATTTCTGACAGTGAACTAGATGAAATTGGCAAACAGGCGAATAATGATAAAAGCTTATTTCCAAATGGTATTAATGTTAATTTTTTGCAAATACTTGATAGTGGTAAGATTTTTGTTAGAACTTATGAAAGAGGGGTTGGGCTAACCAATTCTTGTGGTAGTGGAATGTCAGCATCTTCACTGGTTTATTGCCTTTTAGGGCATTATCCTTTTGGAAAATCAATTGCTGTTTATAATCGCGGCGGC
>JALWYT010000016.1 GCA_026992705.1 Thiotrichaceae bacterium | reverse complement strand
GGCTTGAATGTCACCGTGCCGTTTAAAGAAGACGCATGGCATTTTGCAGGTGAATTGACTGATTTGGCACAGCGAGCAGGAGCAGTAAATACGCTGATTTTTCACGACGACGGCAAAATCACAGGGGCAAATACTGATGGAATTGGTATCGTCCGTGATATACAACAAAACCATCATATCCAACTAGCCGATAAAAAAATACTCATACTCGGAGCAGGTGGGGCAGTAAAAGGCGTGCTGCAACCCCTATTAGCAGAAAACCCTGAGCATATTTTTATCGCCAATCGCACGGTTGAAAAAGCCATAAAACTTGCTGAGGATTTTAGCGATTTAGGCAATCTCCAAGGCGGTGGCTTTGCGGATATTAATAATCAATACGACCTAATCATCAACGGCACAGCCGCCAGCCTGCAAGGCGAAGTCCCTGCTATTCCTGATAACTGCTTAGCCCCCAAAGGCAGTTGCTACGATATGATGTACTCCGCCGATACCGATACCGCCTTCGTCACATGGGCAAAACAACACAATGCTCAAAAAGCCCTAGATGGTTTAGGAATGCTTATTGAACAGGCTGCTGAATCGTTTTATCTATGGCGAAGTGTGAGACCGAATACACAGGAAATATTTAAAGCATTTAGGCGATGATTCGTTGTAAAATAGATAAATAACGAGCCAATCTACGTTACTAATTCAATTCTGCTAAAGCATCAAGTATAGAATTTATTCTGCTTCTAGTGCTTTTTCATAAACTTTTCTGGATAGTTTTGAAAGCTCTTGATCATCAATAATTTTTTCTTGATGCAAAAAGGCTAAATGTTGGCTATACAGTTCAATACGCTCAGACAGTGAATTAGCTTTTGATTTTTCAAAACCATCGATTGCTTGGTTTAATTTTTGTAAAAACGCTTGGAATTCAATTTTATTTGGTTTGTTGTTCCATAGATATAAATAATGTTCATTGGTATAAGCATTACGATAAATGATTAAATTAGTTGTATTTACAAAAAATTGATAAAGTGAGTAAGCAGTAAATATTACCACTAATAAAGTAACCACATGCAATAAAGGTATATGATAATGCTCTGCAAACCAGTAACAAAAGATACTCAACGCAATCAACATAATGCTGTTAATCAGCCATTTTAGAGAGAACGTTTTACTCCGAGCAGGGGGGGTTTGTAATATTTCTACAGGGATTGTTGTACTATCTTTTCTTAGTAAAGATTGTTCATTAATCGTCAATGATTTATTTCCCGTTAAAATAAGTTCTCGCACACCAAAAGGGAAATGACGTTGCTTAATTGTCACAATATTGTTTTTATCCATAATGCTGTTTATTTATTTTATTCATGTTTATTTATATGTTCGTATGTTCGATTGTATCTCAGAAAATGGTATTATCTTATTGCTTCCCGATAGGTAGACCGATATAGACCGTCAAGAGGATAGAAATTAATATGATTCAGATAATTAGTACAATATACATAGGCTTTCTATCCATCTGATATATTCAACAGCTTGGCTAATCACGCTATCAAATCTTAAATTTCATACTTTATTGTAAATTTATAATTTCAGACAAGGGATAAACATCAAGGACGATGAGTATGAAGCCTCCAAAGGAACTTGTATTATTAATTAGTCTATTGTTGATTATGGTATTTGTATCACTTTATCTGCAATACTGTGATCCACACAAGACTCAGCGATCGACACAAATACAACTACAACCAAGTAGTAATAATATTATTCCATCAAATATAGGTACACAGCCTAAGTTACAGCAAAAATTGATAGAAAAATATCATACACAAGATTTATTTCAAAAGCCTTTTCAATCATTGCTAGGAATCAATTTAGAGTCTCCACAAGCTGAGGCTGATATGATTGGACAATCTATCCCGTTTGTTGATGTATTTCGTATTGCTCGCCCCTTCGCTGAATACTCTTGCGATCAGATTGATTATGACGAATATGGCTGGGTAACACATATTCCTGCATCTTGTACCACTGTAAAAGCACGAACGACAATGTTACAAAATCTACCCGAGGATTCCGTACCATTTGGTATTTATACGGTGTTGTATGATGGTATAGGAAAATTGAGTTATGCGGGAGCAGGGCGGTTACTTGAATCGCATCCTGATAAAGGATATGACCTTATTCGTCTTGATACAAAGCTCTATCAGCAGACTAAGCGATTAATCGTTAATGTCATTAAAACGGCAGATGCTCCAAATCATATTAAGAATATTCGGGTAGTGATGCCAGGTGGAATTTGTGTAGGTAACCCCTATCAACGTGTTGAAAGTGCGGAAGATTGCCAAGCTTCTCAGTATTTAGCATTTGCCGATTTATTACGCGAAGACCGTAATAATATTGTTTTTAATCCAGATTATTTACGGTTTTTAAAGGATTTCCGTGTGTTACGCACAATGAATTTAATGGAAGCAAGCCCGCGACGACCGAATCGGCATTTTATTCCGCTTTGTGAAAACTTAAGTGAGGCAGCGTATCGAGATTGTGTTACTCAAACCTTTAAATGGAGTCAGCGGGCTAAAATGAATGATGCAACATGGGGGGGGTCATTTCGCACGATTGTAACTAAACGCCATGGCGTTCCCTTGGAAGTCGTTGTTGCTCTTGCCAACCAATTGAATATTAGCCCTTGGTTTAATATTCCTCATAATGCAGATGATGATTATATTCGTCAATACGCTCGCTATGTACGTGATCATCTTAATCAAGGTTTAAAAGCCTATATTGAGTACAGC
>JALWYT010000015.1 GCA_026992705.1 Thiotrichaceae bacterium | reverse complement strand
GCATTATTCTTCTCATCCCTCTCCGAGTGTTTCTGCAAAATCCGTTGCTTTCCTTTATCTTTTTCACCAACAAATTGAATATGAGTATTTATATTTTTTAAGGCTATATCCTGTTCTAATTTTTGCTGCCCTTGATCAATCACAGGCTCATAACGAATACTTGATATTTTTGCTTTTATTTCTTTATTCACTTTGGATCTTAGTAATTTAAAAGTTCCAAGTAATAATGTTAATGCAACAATCACTACTCCAATCAATAGCCAGGAAGGCAATATCCAAATTTTGATCTTATTACTTTGAATTTGTTTATCTTGGTAATGACTAATAACATAAGCAAAATACCGCCCCATTTTATGGTATGAATGCTTTAACCATAATTGCTTAGTTTTTTCACGCTGCCCATCACCATAAATTACCGTATAACTTGTATTGACAGCTGGTTGTTGAGTGATCGTAAAATCAATCGGCTTGCCGATTGTGGCATAATATGCTGATGCAGATAATGATAGTTTACTATTGGTAAAATTAGACGTTGTTTTCTCCACAGTGGGCACGTTTATTGTATTTTCTGTCGACTCAGCAGAAGCTTTGTGAATAATTAATTCTGCTTGATCAGTGTGCTCAAAGCCTTGCTCATCTTTAACCCGTAATGTCACCCAATATTCACCAACATCCCAACCTTCAGTATCAATCACATATTGTGATGCTGTACCACTACCACCTTTCTCATCCATCCATAACAGACTAAGTTTGCTTTTAGGGTCATATGTGGATTGACTAAGAAAATTTGCTTTATCGCCTTGCTGGATGATCAGCGTTGCTGGCTCAATAATGGCTCTGGGTTCTACCCATATATTAGCTACACTGATATTAATTGGTAGGCTTTGGATAACGCCAACATCAGCAATATCAACCTCTGCCTGAACTGAATACTGCCCTGCCTGAGTAAAGGCATATGACCATGTAGGTGTAGAGCTATCAATACGTTGCCCATTAATTAGTAGTGTATATTTGCGAGGCTTTATTTCAATATTCGATAACAACTCTGCGTGGAATTCTAATGGTTTATGTGCTTTAGCTTCTGTTGTACTTACTGATAAATCTAAGCTTATTTTATTACCAACCGAATGCTCTAAATCAACTTTTTGACCTGCTTTTACACGACTACCTGCTTTAGGTGTTTGCTGTAAAACTTTTGGATCGCTCAGTGTAATTTTTTGTGAAATATGCCCAATACGTAGCCCTGCTTGTTTGAGTTGATTAATCGCATTATCAAGTGGCAAACCGACCACATCAGGTACAATTATCAATGTTTCTAGGTTATCAATCTCTGATGATGGTATTTTAGCTGCTTGTATAACTACTAAAACTTGCGATTTTGAATGTATCCATTTTTGCCCTTTTTGACGAATACTTGCGGTTATAATGACTCGCCCTGCTCGTTGAAAACGGTGTGATAATTGTCCGTTATGACTCTTATATACTTTACCATTCATTGTGAAGCTATATTGCAGTTTGGTCTCAGGCTTTGGTATTATCGTGGTGGATAAATATAAGGTCTCAGCTGTGGTAATTGGATTTTTACTAAGTTCTAAGGTCACAATAGGCTGAGTATCGGAAGATTTAGATATAACAACATTAATCAGTGATTTTTTATCTATTTTCTGCCCTGCAGCAGGTGATTGTGAGATAATATGCCCTTTAGGTTTTTGGGAACTTTGTTCTATTATGTTTCCTAGTATCAACGCATGTTCTTTTAATCTTGCCTGTGCCTCATTTACAGATAAACCAATAAGTCGCGGTACAATAGTCACTTTGCTATTACCTTGTTGTTGAGCAACTACAACCGAAATTGCTGCACCTTTTGGTACTTGAGTATTTTGCGGTGGTGTTTGACTAATAATTGTCCCTGCAGTTTGCTCACTTTTTTGATAAATCACCTTACCTATTACCAAACCATGTCCTTGCAAAATATTTTCAGCTTGAGCAGGAGTTTTATTAATTAAGAAGGGTACAGTAACTAAATCATTATCAGATTGACGAGTCATTCGTTGCAAATCTTCATTAAGCTGATCAAAACCTTTCTGAAATTCCTGTTTTAAAGCGTCTTTTAAGTCAGAAAAAGCCCCTGCAGAAAGTTTTATTGGGAAAGTAATCAATAGGAATGCACATAAATATACTAAGTATTTTGTTGTCAATTGTATCACTTACACACCTATTCCATTATTCAATATATCTTCCTAAGAGTGTTCCCTGACTATAATTCTCAGGTAAGTACCTAGCAATCTACATTCACTACTTCAATACAGACTTAGTCACTAATTTACAAAGTATAGACATAGTTTTTCAAAAAATTATTGCAATATTTAGATCAAATACATTTTTTATGAGATTAATGTCATAATTGCAGACCTAACAGGTTTCCCTTTTCTCAAACAAAAATCACAACATTATTTTCATTAACATCCCCAAAATAAACGATATACTTATGGCTTTGTTATCAAGTGAATATGGCTTATGCAAGTTACTATTAATGCCGAAACCAAGGAATTGCCTGAGGCTTGTTCTGTGGCTCAAATGATTGAGTTGCTTTCTTTGCAAAATAAACGTCTTGCGGTTGAGATTAATAAGGAGTTAGTGCCGCGTAGTGAGTTTGCGTCGCATCAAATTCAGGCGGGTGATGAAATCGAGATTGTGCAGGCGATTGGCGGGGGGTGATATGGATATTTCGGATTATCGGCGTGAATATACACAAAATGGTTTATCGCGTGCTGATTTATTA
>JALWYT010000014.1 GCA_026992705.1 Thiotrichaceae bacterium | reverse complement strand
TACTGATTTAGCTATTCGCTTAATACATAATAAGATATATCGTAAAGATGGTCGTTTTGCTATACCAGTTTTACATTTATGGCATCCAGAAAACTCCCGTCATAATGAACAAAAAAACTGGCAACGTCTACAAAAACGCCTAACAAATAAACAAATAATTAAAGCAAAAAAAGGGGTTGACCAATATATATCATGAACTTGGCATATTTACATCCACGTTATTGGCTAACATGGTTAGGTATCGGTCTACTTCGAGCGATAATTTTATTGCCTTGGAAAGTGCAAATGGCAATAGGGCATGGCATTGGTTTAATCTTATTTTATCTATTAAAAAAACGACGACTTATTAGCTGCATTAATTTACAGCTTGCTTTTCCTAAACTTGATCGAGAGCAACGAGCTAAACTCACTAAAAAGCACTTTATTTCATTGGCTCAATCACTTTTTGATAGTTCCTTGGCTTGGTGGGGAAGTGATAAAAGACTTCATAGCCTAACAACAATAGAAGGCTCTCAATATTTATCAGATGCCAAAAAAACAAACAAAGGAATTGTTTTATTAAGTGCCCATTTTAATAGCCTAGAAATAGGACCTAGAGTTATTGGAATGCAAACAGAATTACACGTTATGTATCGACCTCACCAAAATCCTCTAATTGATGAATTAGTTACACAAGCTCGAACCAAACAATATGGCAAAGCTATCGCCAAAGATAATATGCGAGGCATGATACAAAGCTTAAAGCGTGGCAAACTTTTTTGGTATGCCCAAGACCAAAAACCACCAAGTAATAAATACAGTATTTTTAGCCCATTTTTTAATGTTGCAACCCCAACAAATACAGCCTTATCTCGCATTGTTAAAATATCTAATGCCAGTGTCGTACCCTTTTTTACTGTACGAGAAAAACAGGGTTATAAGCTTATCTTTTTACCCGCTTTAGATAACTTCCCAAGTGATGATTTACAAGCTGATACCGACCGTATTAATAAAATTATCGAATCACAAATCAAACAATATCCAGAGCAATATTTATGGGCACATCAACGCTTTCGGGATGCTCCTGATGGCTCAAACCGTTATAAGAGTCATAGACTGTTAAAAGAATGTCTGATTAAATCATAAGCTACTTCTTCAATAACAAAAGCTAATATCACTTTTACTTAAATATTGGATTCTAATATAACTTCTTATCTATATTGAAGTAGCAGACTTAAGTTTTGCACTAGATAATTTATAATTGCGAATTAGATTTGATAATACTCACGATACCACTGAACAAAATTCCCTACACCTTCATCAACGGGGGTAGAGGGATGGTAATCAACATCTTCTACTAAATCGCTAACATCAGCATAGGTTTCTAAAACATCACCGGCTTGCAACGGTAGCATATTCTTTTTAGCTGTTTTGCCGACGTGTTTTTCAATTGCGGCGATATAATCCATTAATTCAATCGGTTTTTGATTGCCAATATTATAAATTCGCCAAGGAGCTACACTACTTGATGGGTCAGGATTTTTACCATCCCAGTTTGGGTTTGCTTGGGCGGGTTTATCTAATACACGGACAACACCTTCGACAATATCATCAATATAAGTGAAATCACGGCGATGTTTGCCGTAGTTGAATACATCAATTGGCTTGTCTTCAAGAATAGCTTTTGTAAATTTAAACAACGCCATGTCGGGGCGTGTCCAAGGACCATAGACGGTGAAAAAGCGTAAACCTGTGGTAGGGATTTGATATAAATGCGAATAGGTGTGTGCCATTAATTCATTGCTTTTCTTTGAGGCAGCATAAAGTGACATGGGATGATCAACATTGTGATGCACCGAATAAGGAATGGTTCGATTTGCGCCATAAACTGAGCTAGATGAGGCATAAACAAAATGTTTAACCTCATTATGTCGGCAGCCTTCTAGGAGATGAGCAAAGCCTGTGATATTGCTTTCTACATACGCTAATGGATTTTCCAGCGAATAACGAACTCCCGCTTGTGCTGCTAAATTAACAACGCCATCAAATTTTTCATCCGCAAATAAAGCTTCGATGCCTTCTTTATCCGCTAGGTCTAATTTTATATATTTGAATAAATGATTCGGATCATTGCTCGCAATGCGATCTAAACGAGCCTCTTTTAAAGAGACTTCGTAGTAATCATTCATATTATCAATACCAATAACGGTATCACCACGAGCAATTAATACTTCTGATAATTTTGAGCCAATAAAACCCGCAGCCCCTGTTACTAAAACTTTCATTTTTTATCCTTGCTTTGTAACTACTCCGTGCAATTTATATGCAAGTTGGTAAGTGCTTGATTATTCGGGACGCTGTAAATGGCAGCATCCTTGCTGCCTAATCCTGAATAATCAAGCACTTAACAACTTCACTACTCATTAGACAGAGTAGTTACCTTGTTTTCAGATAATTGCAGAGGGGGGTTGTATCACCTTCTGCAACTAAAATAACTATTTCATTAATAAATCAGCAACTTGCTGATATTTTTCAGCAGTTTTTTGAGCAATTTCTTTAGGCAATTCAGGTCCTGGTGCTTGTTTATTCCAGTTTAAACTATCTAAATAATCCCGAACAATTTGCTTATCAAATGATGCTGGGCTAGTGCCTATTTGGTAGGTATCAACCGCCCAAAAGCGAGAGGAGTCTGGTGTTAATACTTCATCAATTAATACCAATTGATTATTTTCATCTAAGCCAAACTCAAATTTAGTATCCGCAATAATAATACCACGCTGTAAGGCATATTCAGCAGCTTCATTATAT
>JALWYT010000013.1 GCA_026992705.1 Thiotrichaceae bacterium | reverse complement strand
TATAAAACTTTGTAAAATAACTTAAATTTAGTGCTAAAAACTATGCAATAATTTTTGATGAACATCTCGATCTAATCTCGCTCCAAATACGGAGACAACTTCTGCTGCAGCTGCATTAGCAAGCTTGGCTGACTTTTCATCCTCCCAACCTTGGCTAATACCGTGCATAAAAGCCCCTGCGAACATATCACCAGCTCCGTTTGTATCAATGGCATTGATCTTGTTAGCAGTAACCTCAATAACTTTGTCAGCAGTGACAACCATTGCCCCTTTGCTGCCAAGTGTAATAACTAATTTATCGGTAATGTTGAGTAATTTGCTAATAGCATCGTCTAAATTGTTTGTTGCAGTAAAGGTTATACATTCTTCTTTATTACCGAAAAGAATATCGATGTGTTCACCGATCATTTCTGCCATATTATCTTTAAAATAAGTAACCATTGCAGGGTCAGAGAATGTCATGGCAATTTTAACATTATTTTCTTTAGCAACTTGTCGGGCTCTAATTGCTGCGGCACGAGAAACCTCAGAAGTTACAAGGTAACCTTCGATATAGAGATATTTTGAGGCTTTTAAATCATTGAAATGTAGTTCATCTTCACAAAAATCGGCAGTAATGCCTAGAAAAGTATGCATCGTTCGTTCAGCATCAGGTGTGACCATAACCATACATTTGCCTGTTGAGCCGTTACTATTGCATTTAATTTCATTGAGTCGGGTTTTAACACCTGCGGCATGTAAGTCTTTCATATAGAAATTGCCTGTTTCATCATCAGCCACTTTACAAGCATAAAAAGTTTTTGAGCCAAATTGACTTGCTGCAACAATAGTATTAGCCGCAGAACCACCACCTGCTCGCTTTTTAAGCCCGAAGGTTTCTTTTAATTGAGCAAGTAGTTTAATTTGTTGTTCTTCATCAATAAGTGCCATCATGCCTTTTTTAATGCCCTGAGCTTGTAAAAATTCATCACTGACTTCAAATTCTTTGTCAACCAATGCATTGCCAATGCCATAAATATCGTATTTCATGATTATTTTTCTATTCAATTAAAAATATGACCATAATGAAAAGCAAAAAGGCTTGTAACGAAAAACGCTACAAGCCTTTTAAAATATGGTGCCGCAACCAAGAGTCGAACTCGGGACCTACTGATTACAAGTCAGTTGCTCTACCAGCTGAGCTATTGCGGCTAAGAGGTTGCGTATTATATACAAGCTTTTTGTTTGTGCAAGGGGGTTTTTACAATTTTTTGAAAATAATAAAAAGTTGTTTGCTTTCAATGAATTACTTTGTGAGTATTTATCTAATTAAGTTTTATTGGTTTATTTCCTTCCGATATAAATGCAACAGGTTGTTCCATTTTGGCTGTTTCGTAGTCACGGTCAAAGACGAGCTCGACGGATAGTTCTTTTTCTAGGTCGCCGATGGCTTTGACTTGTTTTAAGTCTGGGATGCGTTTGGCTAAGTAGGTACACATTGCGGTTGCAAGTGCGTAATTTTCTTTGAATAGGGCGTTGATAAGCGAGTTAGCAACGAATTGTGCTCGTTGCATGGGGTTTGGATTGGTGATGAAGTCATCGCCTAATTGTATGCCTTCATTCATTTTTAAGTCCATATTGTCGATATATTGCCGCTGATGCCCAGGGACAGGCTTGCCTCGGTCAAAAAGTAAAATTGCTGTACCATTGACGACAACGTGTAGATTATTACTGCTCATGTTGTTATCCCTTAACCCATTTCATCAAAGCCTGCTTTTTTGTATAGCTCTTTGGCTTTTTCAGTGTCTTGTTCAACGCCGTTTCCTTGCTCGTACATCATGGCGAGGGTTGTTAATGAACCTTGCAAGCCTTGATCAGCTGCTTTTTGAAACCATTCTGCGGCTTTTTTGCCGTCTTTTTCTACACATTCACCTTCGAGGTACATAAAACCTAAACCGTGTTGAGCAACGGCATAGCCTTGATTGGCTGCAGCGGTCATCCAGCGTAGGGCTTGTTCATCATTTTGTACAACACCGAGTCCATTTTGGTGCATGATGGCAACTAAATATTGAGCATTGGCATCACCATTTTCTGCAAAAGGGGAGAGTAGCTTCATTGCCTGAGAGAAGTGTTTTGCTTCAAACGCTGCCATTGCACTGGCGTAGTCCATTTGGTAATTATCATCATTTGATGCTGACATGGTTTGTATTCCTGTGTGTTTAATTGATCGTTAGATAGTATGGACTTTATCGTATATTTCAAATTTTTGATAAATTCCAGATTGCTAATACGGAGACCTAGGAGCTTGTCTGACAATAAGTTCAGCTTATAATACTCCTGTGATTTTCGCTACGCTTTCTATTCTCGGACAAGCTCCTAGAGGCATTTTACCCCTATCGGGATATTTTGATATACTAATATACCAGTATGATACAGAGACTATATGACTAACGTGATTCAACAAAACATCATGCGTCAGTGCATCCAAAAGGTTGCAACTGGACCTGAATACAGTAAAGATTTGACGTTTGAAGAAGCGTATGAATCGATGAAGGTGATTTTGAACGGGGAGGCGGATCCTGTTCAAGCGGCGATTTATTTTATTGCTTTACGCATGAAGCGTGAAACGAATGAAGAAAATTGCGGTATTTTACAAGCCTTAATTGAATCCGCTGAGATTACTCATACTGAACTTGATGAGATTGTTGATATTTGTGACCCTTATGATGGTTATACGCGTGGTGTCCCTGCATCACCGTTTATTCCTGTTGTGTTGGCAGCAATGGGGGTTAATGCTGTCTCGCATGGCTTGAATGAGGTTGGTCCTAAGTTTGGGGCAACACATCATAAGGTGTTAAAAGCTGCGGGTGTTCGAGTTGATTTAACGCCTGATGAGGCAGCAAAGCAGGTTGAAAGTTTGGGTTGGGCTTATATTGACCAAAGTGTTTTTGCAAAAAAATTGCATGATTTGATTCCATTGCGTCAACGGATGATTAAACGTCAAGTATTGACAACCGTTGAAACAATGCTTGGTCCCATTCGGGCAAAAACAACACATTTGATGGGTGGTTATGTTCATAAGGCATATCCACCAATTTATACCGCATTAGCAAAGCATTCTGGTTTTGATTCAGCAATGTTTGTGCGTGGGGTTGAGGGTGGAATTATCCCCTCTTTACAGCAGTCAGGACGCTTGTTTTATTATCAGAATAACGCTAATGATTTACAGCAGCGTGACCTTGCACCGAGTGATATTGGCATTAAAGCTAATACAAGAGCAGTGCCTTTACCTAAAGATTTACCCACTGTTGAGGCAGTTGATAATATTGCAACAACGGTTGATATATCGGCTGTTGCGAAGCTTTCAGCAGAATTAGGAAAAGCCGCTTTAGGAGGCGAAAAAGGAACGATGTACGATTCCTTGGTATATTCAACGGCGATTTGTTTAACACATATAAATCGCTATGAAACACTACAAGCGGCAGCGGATGCCGTTCGTGATGTATTAGATAGTGGTGTTGCCTTAGAAAAGCTAATGGCAGCAACGTAAAGAGACTTTTTTAGATTAACTTCTTGGTTGAGGAAATGACAATGAACCGTGAATATTATGATACGACTGTAAAAATGGAAGAAGCTAACACTGACAATGAGTTCATCTTAGGCTGGCAGTGTGGCTACCTATGTATGCCAGAGCGTGAAGAGCAGCGTATTACTGAAGCTTATGAAGCGGGTTATGCCGCAGCAAAAGAAGGTGATACAGAAGCTTATAAAAAGTGGGTCGCATAATTTGCTGAAAAGTTTTAAATCATTGTATTATCCCTCACTGATTAACTCTCTTGTTCCCTTATAAAAGTGTATAAACAAGGTGAAGCGCTAATAAAAAAGCGGGCATTGAGCCCGCTTTTTTTATGAATATCATATACTCATAGCATGAAAAAAATAGCAATTGTCGCAGGTGAAGTTTCAGGTGATATTTTAGGTGCTCGCTTAATTTTATCGCTTAAAAAACACTATCCTAATCTTATGATTGAGGGGATTGGTGGGGCTGAGATGGAACAAGCAGGCTGTGATTGCTTATACCCAATGGAAAGACTGTCGGTAATGGGCTTTGCCGAAGTGTTATCGCGTTTATTTGAATTACTTAAAATAAGAAAGCAGTTAATCAAACACTGGACTGCATCCCCACCTGATGTATTTATTGGCATAGATGCCCCTGATTTTAATTTAGCCTTGGAAGCAAGTTTGCATAAAACAGGTGTTTCAACGGTGCATTATGTTAGCCCCTCTGTTTGGGCGTGGCGGGAAAAGCGGGTTAAAAAAATGGTGGGTAATATTGACCTAATGCTAACGCTATTCCCCTTTGAAGTTCAGTTTTATAAAAGGCATCAAATCAATGCTCAATTTGTCGGGCACCCTCTAGCAGATGAAATTCCCTTATCCGCTCAGCAGAAACCTGCAAGAGAACAGCTTGCTTTGCCGCTTGATAAAAAAATAATGGCAATACTACCGGGTAGTCGCAGTGGTGAAATTAAGCGATTAAGTAAACCTTTTTTGCGAGCAGCCATGCTTTTGCAAAAACAATACCCTGATTTATTGCTGATTGCCCCAATGGCAAATTCAAAAACGTATTCACAATTTGAAGCAATAAAAGCTGAAATTGCCCCAAAACTAGCATTGAAATTAATTGACGGACAATCCCGCTTAGCCATGCAAGCTGCTGATATTGTCTTACTTGCATCGGGAACAGCCGTGCTAGAAGGTATGCTACTAAATCGTCCAATGGTTGCTGCCTATAAATTATCCGCGATAACCATAACGATTATTCGCTTCTTTAAGATGTTTAAAGTGAATTATTTTACCTTGCCCAATAATTTAGCCAATGAACGCCTAGTGCCAGAGTTATTACAGGAACAGGTAACCCCTGAAAATATCCTAACCGAAATAAATGCTTTACTGAATGAAACCGATAAAGCTAGCTATCGACAGCAACGCTTTTTAGAAATACACAAACAATTAAAACAAAATGCAAGTGAGGCAGCAGCAAGAGCAATTATCTCTTTTAACATATCTAACTTTTAGTTTAGGATTACTAATGAAATAAATTAAGAACTATTGCTTGCTATTATTTAGTATTTATTAATCAATATCACTATTATTTAAATGAAGATAATATTTCTAAATATTATATTAGTTCTAATTTAGTAGAAAGCTATATGGTTAATTGTATTATTAATATAGTAATCATATCTCTAGATTAAGACCTTATAGCTTAGAAAGAGAATATTCATATGATAATAATAATAATTATTATTATTCATTTACTTCTATTACAATAGCTGATGATGAAGGCGAAAGTAACTATAAGTACGAGGAATTATGTTAAAGAGCTTTGGGAAGAAATCCATGCACTATCTTCTAACTTAATAATTTATGATTGTATGTTCTAGATGTCATTGTATTTAGCTTTCTGCATGGGAAATATCTTGTTAAAACGATGATTATAGAAAAAAAGAAGGCTTAATAACGACTCTTAAGTTTTACTTAATACTTCTCATCTAAATTACTCAAAACAGAGCAAGTAATCTAAAATACAATAAATGATTGAGTTCACAGGTTTATAGTAATAAATAAGAGTAAAATATGAAAGAGTCAATAATAAATCAAGAACTATTACAACCTTATTATGTCTGGAGCAAGTCAGTTAGAATTTTCCACTGGGTTAATTTCATCAGTATCATAGGACTTATTTTTGTGGGGTTAGTTATACTTTATAATAAAAGCTTCGGTATTAGTCCAGAAGGGAAGATATTATTAAAAACGATACATGTTTACATTGGCTATATTTTTGTGTTTAATCTTTTTATACGTATCATTGTTCTCTTTTCTAGCAATAAATATAGTAATTGGAAAGCAATCCTTCCTTTTGGTAAAAAATATCAAAAATCTCTAAGAACTTTTATAAAAGAAACAAAAGTCGGTACCCCACCTCATTATTTAGGACACAATCCTATTGCTAGAATTATGATTACTGCATTATTTACATTACTCACAATGCAAGCTATTACAGGATTGGTATTAGCAGGAACAGATCTTTATTTTCCTCCTTTTGGTAATAAAATTGCAGCATGGGTGGCAGTAACAGATGAAAATGGCAAAATCAGGGAAGTCACTCCTGGTTCGAAAAAAAATATTGATCCAAACGCTTATAAAGAAATGCGTGATTTTAGAAAGCCATTTATTACGTTACATGTTTATGCATTTTATCTTCTTTTAATAGCAATATTCTTACATATTGCTGCAGTGATCATATCTGAAATTAGAGAGCAATCTGGTCTAATATCAGCTATGTTCACAGGACAGAAAGTATTTTCTAAAAAACCTATCGACTATGATGATTAAAGAGTAATGTAAAAACTGTTTATAATTCAATAATTAGGAAAAGCAATTATCTGTCTATTATTAATCAAAGAGGGTGACTCAATTAGTAAATATCTAAAATTTATTTTTAATAGGGTTCACCATTTTTATGAGTAAATACCCAATGACCATCAAGCATCTCAGCTTGAATATCATCATCAGGGTATATGGCTGTATCACCTAATGTTCGATCTCCAATTTCAAGGTACAGCACATCTTCTGATGTTTCATTAACTAGATGATTAGCATTACCACTATTCGCTGGAAAACCAATACACATATTAGGTGACAGCTGAGTGTCACCATCTTCTGTTTTAAGTATTGGATGCCCTTGAAGAATGTATATAAACTCATCTTGTTTAGTATGAGCATGACGCAAAGCCGATATCGCCTTTGGTCTTAAACAGGTTAGATTGATTCCAAAATTTGTTAAACCAAAATAATCACCAAGTTGACGTTTTTCTCTGCCCGCCATTCGAGAAGCAAAAACCTCTGGATAAGCAGAAGGTTTACAACGAATGGGAATATCAAATGCATAGATAGCTTGTTTCTTTTTCATAATAGTTATGGTCATTAAACACTGGTATTCATACTATCTTACTCCCAACGATGCTCTAATTGAACCATTCCGATCCCTTGCTGCTGTGATTTTTGCCTAACCGTAAAGTAGCAGCAGCGTTCGCGGGAGTCATAGATATGGATACCGCTTGCGTCGATTAGCCACGCCTCTAGGCAGTAATCTCCTGAAAGGAGTGGAAGCTGTTCGATAATAAAACGGATAGTGTAGTGTCCATTGCTTTGCTTTTGTAGCGGGATGTTATCGTGCAGCGTACTGATGCCATAGCACTGAATATCGTCATTGCGGCGAATGACTAAGCCAAGGTGAATATCATTTTGCGGGATGTCTTGAGCAATAATATCGGTAAATACGCTAAATGTTTCGCCTGTTCTAAAAATAATTTTATCATCTTCACGGCTTCCACCTTCGAGTTTTATATCATTAATATAGGCGGGTTTATTGATGAAATGTGTAGCGGTGGTAGCGGCTGCGTTGCTTGAAATACCTCGCAATTCATCCTGATAAGCATCGACAACCTGATTAACCTCACCATGCAGGCGGATTTTCCCTTGATCTAGCCAGATGGCTTGCGTACACATCTCTTTGATTTGATAAAGATTATGGGAGCAGAAAATTAAGGTCGCTTGCTGATTTAGAATGTCTCGCATCTTATCCAGTGATTTCTTCTGAAAATATTGGTCGCCTACGGATAAAGCCTCATCAACAATCAGAATATCAGGCTGGATAACAACCGCGATGGCAAAGGCAAGTCGCACTGTCATGCCAGAAGAATAAGTTTTGACTGCTTGATAAATAAAATCGCCCAGCTCTGAAAAATCAATCACTTGCTGCAAATAGTGGGGTATTTGCTGTTTATCAATACCCAATAATCGCAAGCCCATTTTGGCATTTTCCAAGCCGCTAAAATCAGGGTGAAAAGCCGTACCAAGTTCCAGAATAGCAGAGTGCGTGCCGTGCAACTGTAGCTTGCCAGAAGTGGCGTGTAAGTTTCCAGCAAGCAGCTTCAATAGGCTGCTCTTACCAGCTCCATTATTGCCGATAATACCCAGCGATTCGCCTTTCTCTAGCTTGAAACTAATATCTTTTAAGGCATAAAATGTTTGATGGCGTTTGCTCTTGAAAAGCCACTCCAGCAAAGCCTCTTTCGGGCTACTGTACTGCCGATAAGCAAGGCTGATATTTTGAACAGCAACAACAGGCTTCATAGCACCCGCCTCGCCGAAGGAATCAGTTTTTGAAATAGGCTAAATGTTGCGAAACATAGCATAGAACTGATGATAAGTAGGGTAAAAATAGACAGCCAAGGAATATCACCTGTAATTAGTACCGTGCGATAAGCTTCAACTAAATGGCTGCAAATATTGTAGAAAAACAAAGGTTGATACTCGCTAGGTACTTTCTGAAAAGGATATAAAATAGGCGATACAAACAGCAATAGCGTCAAAAGCATTGGCAACGCTTGCCCGATGTCTTTAAAAAAAATAGAAATAATGCTGAAAAAATAGCTACCTGCTAGGGATAAAAGTAAGCGGATTAACAAAATAAGCGGGTATAACCAAAGATTAAGCGAAATACTTTGCTCGATCATCACAAAAAACAGCACAAAAAATACGAGAGTGATCAGCTCAATTACCATGCTGCTTAATACAGGAACAATCGGCAAAACCCAAGCGGGCAAGGGAGTACTAAGCAAAAGATTACGGTTTTGATTAAGAATGCCGATAGAGCGTGTTAATGATTCCGAGAAGCCATTAAACGCCATCAAACCTGCCATTAAATAAAAAGCAAAATTAGCTGAATGTGCTGACTGATCAAAACGGATATTAAGGATTTTGCTAAAAACCAAGGTATAAATCAGCAAAAGCATCAATGGCTGCAACAATAACCAAAATTTACCCAAAGATGTGCCAATATAACGAGATTTTAAATCACGCTGAGTTAGGTCGATGATTAGTGGGAAGTGTTTCATCGTGATTCTTATTTAAGAAACTCAGGATTAATCTCCACTCGTTTGGCAAAATCTTGCTTGATCTTATCGACAATTACTTGTTGCTGGGTTTCGATATAGTCTTGTTTGAGCTTGGCGATAATTTCATCTTTGACGGATGCAAAGCTATCTGTCTCTGCTTCCTTTCTGTCTTGGTAAGCAAGGATGTATAGTTTTCCGTCTAGTTCAAAAACATCGCTAAAGGGTTGTTTTTTACTAAGTTTTTCCGCGTGCTGGTAGTAGGTGTCAGGCTTTTGTCCTTGACGGAACCAATAGCTTGAACCGTTGTTGCGGTGTTTTTGTGGGTCGATACTGTATTGTTTGATAGCGGTATCTATATCAAGTGTATTGCTT
>JALWYT010000012.1 GCA_026992705.1 Thiotrichaceae bacterium | reverse complement strand
CCTTGGCTTTGCTTATTTATGATTGGAATATTTAGTATGATACGTTTATATACTAATTAATGTCAGTTAGATGACACTTGTTGGAATTGAGGGGAAATAAAATTAGGAATTCAAATTGATGCTCAAAAAGCTGTTACTTTGTGAATAGAAATCTCTAATTAAATCTTAAATCATCGTTATTTTATCAATAATTACCACTTACTTTTTGGGGAGTGTTGCTCGACTTAATTAGAGATTTTCTTACAGTTGCTATTCTAAACCTGCAATATAGGCTGAAATTTTTTCAATCTCATCATCACTAAGAGCTGCTACAATAGCTTTCATAACCGCACTTTGACCATTTTCTCTGTTTCCATCTCTAATATCTTTAATTTGCTGAACTAAATAATCCTTATTCTGTCCTGCAAGTTTAGGATAATTAGGAGCAATAGGGCTTTTTGCATCAGTTCCATGACATGTATTACATGTTTTTGCTGTATATAAATCAGCACCTTCATCGGCTAAAATAGAGCTAGAAAATGTAGCTAACGATGTCACCATTACAATGCTTAATAATGTTTTCATGATATTTTCCTTTGTTAATCGAAATATAAAAATGAGCGTAATTAATTACTCACCACTTTTACTTTATATTAGGCTAAACGTTATAAATGGTATCTAAATAAAGATCATCGCAATAATTTTGCATAAAAGAATTGATATGTGTCAGTTAATCGGCATTATTTTGTATCTACTTATTAAACATTTCAGGAAATAATGATGACAGCTACAAAAGAAATAGAATTTCAACCCCTCTCTATTGCTATTATGACGGTTTCAGACTCTCGTACTGAAAAGAATGATACTTCAGGCAATATTCTCATTGAGCGATTAACAACAGCAGGACATCACTTATACGAAAAAAAGATTGTCACCGATGATATTTATCAAATGCGAGCAGTTGTTTCTGCATGGATTGCAAACCCAGACATACAAGTAGTTATTACAACAGGTGGAACAGGATTAACAGGTAGAGATGTCGCACCAGAAGCCATAAAGCCTCTATATGATAAAGAGATCGAGGGTTTTGGTGAGCTTTTTCGTAACATATCGTATGACTTTATTAAAACATCGACTATTCAATCTCGAGCTGTTGCAGGTTTAGCTAATGGTACAATTATCTTTTCACTTCCTGGCTCACCTGGAGCTTGTAAAGATGGTTGGGATCATATTATCCAACATCAATTAGATATTCGCCATCGACCTTGTAACTTAGTAGAGATTATGCCAAGGTTTTTTGAAAAATAGAAAAAGGACAATATATACGAACGTTGTAATTAGCTTTAGATGAAACCATTGTTCATACTCTTTTAAGTTTTACTTAAGATTGGTCTTCTATCATTATTTTTTTTTAATTTAATGTTCACATAATGAAGACCAATTTAATTTCAAATATTGCTCCATTTTTTCTTGTCTTTCTTACTTTTTTCTCTCCACAAAGTGTGGCTGAAAATCAAACCGACACCACATCTTCTATTATCAAAATAGGGCTATCTCAACGACAAGCATTAGGGATTCAAACTGCTCATGCAGAGGTTGTGCAGACAGCTTGGAGCACTTCATTTCCTGCTAAAATTGTAGTACCTAATTCACAGTTACGAGTAGTCGCTACACCACTTAGTGGGCTATTAGAATCTTTAAATGTATCAGAGGGTGAAAATGTAAAAGAAGGGCAAATACTAGCACGTGTACATAGTCATAATTTGTTAGAGAAACAAAGTGATTATTTGAATGCATTGGTGGAGCTTAATTTGGCACAAACAGAAATGGAACGTAGTAAAAACCTTTCTGAAAAAGGTGTTATACCAACCCAACGCTTTCAGACGTCAACAGCTAACTATCATCAACTTAAAACGCGTGCTACACAATACAAACAAGCTTTAGCATTAGCAGGTATGAGTGAACAGGCAATTAATCAGTTAACTCGAACACAGAAATTGTCTCCATTACTAGAAATAAAAGCACCGTTAGATGGTGTTGTACTTGAGCAGATGGTGACAACGGGTAGCCAGCTTGAGGCTATTGATCCTATTTATAAAGTTGGTTATCTTAAACCTTTGTGGCTTGAAATCCATGTTCCACTGAACAAGCTAGGAAAAACCACCAAAAGTACTAAAGTTAGAATTGTTTCACCTAGTCTTATTGGGCGAGTTATTACCGTTGGACGAATGGTTCATGGTACTGATCAAGGCGTTTTAGTTCGAGCTGAAATTAATGAAGGTGCGGAATATTTACGTCCTGGGCAATTTGTTCAAGCTCAAATAGCTCAAATTGAAGGAGAAGCAAATTTACCACTTTTTCGTATTCCCCGCAGTACACTAGTCAGACATGGAGGTAAAACTTGGATATTTACCACAACTAAAGATGGTATCCAAGTGTTGCCTATAAACATTAAAAAGGAAGAAACAGATGCATTGGCAGTTAGTGGAAAGTTATCGCATGATACAAATATTGTGGTATCAGGTACAGCAGCACTTAAAGCAATTTGGTTAGAGGATGGTGAATAATGCTTGCTGCCTTAATTCGTTTTTCCTTAACACAACGCATATTAATACTACTGGCTACTCTGCTGTTAATAGGGGCAGGGTGGTTAGCTTTTAAGGCAACTCCAATCGATGCTTTTCCAGATGTATCTACACCACAAGTAAAAATTATTATTAAAGCAGCTGGTATGACTCCTGAAGAAGTGGAAGCACGTATTACATCCCCTATAGAGGTTGAAATGCTAGGTATTCCACATATGGAGATATTACGCTCAGTATCTAAATACGCTCTTACGGATATTACTGTTGATTTTGTAGAAGGTACTGATATTTACTGGGCTCGTCAACAAGTTGCAGAACGGCTAAGTGCTATTTGGGGGGATTTACCAGATGGCATCAGCGGTGGTATTGCACCTATGACGACACCACTAGGTGAAATGCTAATGTTTACAGTTGAAGGTGGTGATATTTCCATGATGGAGCGTCGTGACTTACTTGATTGGGTAATACGACCTGCCTTAAGAACGGTTCCTGGAGTAGCAGATGTTAATACCTTAGGTGGTAAAGTACGAACCTTTGAAGTAGTACCAGATAATGTACGATTAGTCTCGCGAGGTATTAGTATTGAGCAGTTACAGAGTGCCTTGATGAACAATAACCGTAATGATGGTGCGGGTCGCCTTAATGATGGCGAGGAAGTATTATTAGTACGTACTGAAGGTAGTATTAAAACCTTAGAAGATGTCAAAAATATTGTTGTTCGTGAAGATGCAGTAGAGCCAGTACGTATCGGTGATGTTGCTACAGTGCATATAGGTTCACTTACTCGTTATGGTGCAGTAACTCATAATGGTAAAAGTGAAGGTGTACAAGGTCTTGTATTAGGTTTGCGTGGTACTAATGCAGGAGATTTAGTTAAAAATGTAGAAGCTATGTTGGATACTCTGCGTCCTAGCCTCCCTGAAGGTGTACAAATTAGCACATTTTATAGCCGTGGAGACTTAGTTGATCGTGCAGTTGGTACAGTAAGTAAGGCGATGGTTGAGGCAATTATTTTGGTATTAGTTCTGCTGGTATTGTTCTTAGGAAACTTACGTGCGGCACTAGTCGTTGCTTTCGTTCTCCCCCTTGCAGCATTATCTACTTTTATTTTAATGCGTCAGTTTGATTTATCAGCTAATTTAATGTCACTAGGTGGGTTGGCTATTGCTATTGGTATGTTAGTAGATTCAGCAATTGTAGTTGTGGAAAATGTGATTACTCATATGGCACATTATCAGGGTAAACAGAAATTACCACGCATACATATTATCTTTCGGGCTGTGCGTGAAGTTGCAGTAGCTGTTGCTTCAGGGATTTCAATCATTATTATTGTATTTTTACCACTGCTGACTCTACAAGGACTGGAAGGAAAGTTGTTCATTCCTGTTGCTTTGACTATTGTATTTGCCCTAAGTAGCTCATTATTGTTATCTCTTACCGTCATTCCTGTATTAGCATCCTATTTACTCAGTAAAGTATCACATAAAGAACCATTACTAGTACGCTTACTGTTGAGAGTTTATTTACCAGTATTACGTGGTTCATTGAACTATAGTAATTTAGTTATCATTATTGCCACTATTATGCTTGTTGCCGCCGCCTATCTTTATACCCAAGTTGGTAAAACATTTATGCCAACCTTGGATGAAGGCGATATTATTGTTCAGTTGGAAAAGCTGCCCTCAATCAGTTTAGAGGAATCTATTGTACTGGATCTTAAATTTCAGGAAGCCTTGCTGGAACGTGTTCCTGAAGTAAAAGGAATTATTGCACGTACAGGTTCTGATGAGTTGGGCTTGGATCCAATGGGGCTTAATGAAACGGATAGTTTCTTGGTACTTAAACCAATGGATCAATGGTCAGTAAAAAGTAAAGAGGCATTAGTAGCAAAAATACGTGAAGTTCTTAATGACTTTCCTGGTATTGCATTTACCTTTACCCAACCGATTGAAATGCGTGTATCTGAAATGTTAACTGGTGTCAGGGGCGATTTAGCTATCAAGATATTTGGTGAAGATTTTAATGACTTAAACAATACCGCTGATGCAATCATTAATCTTATTTCAGATATTAAGGGTGCAGAAGATGTTTATTCCCCTCGCAATGAGGGTGCACAATATTATGTGTTGACTGCTAATCGGCTAGCACTTGGGCGTTTTGGTTTAGATGTTGATACATTGTTAGATATATTGCGTGTTCAAGTTGAGGGGCTGCAGGTTGGTACAATTTATGAAGGGACACGCCGTATTCCCCTAGTTATTCGTGGTTCTGAAGCACTGAGGGATTCACCAGCACATTTCTCAGATTTGCAGTTATCTCTTGAAAACAATCAGATTGTACCACTTACTGAACTAGTTAATATAGAAAGAGTAGAAGGACCAGTATCAGTAAATCGTGAGCAGGGAAAACGTTTTGTAGTGATTATTGTGAATGTATCAGGGCGTGATTTAGTTGGCTTTGTTGAAGAAGCTAAACAGAAAATTGCTAACTCAATCAAATTACCTACTGGATATTATCTTGAATGGGGTGGGCAATTTAAAAACCAACAGCGTGCTGCGGAGCGTCTCTCTATTGTAATTCCTGTTGCAGTCGGTCTCATTTTCCTAATTTTATTCACAACCTTCCGCTCTGTACGCCAGGCAAGCCTTGTATTAAGTAATGTACCCTTTGCCATGATTGGTGGCATAGTTGCTTTATGGTTGACTGGTGAATATCTTTCTGTGCCTGCATCTGTCGGATTTATTGCACTACTAGGCATTGCAGTACTTAATGGTATCGTAATGGTAAGCCATTTTAATCAGTTGCAGGCAATGGGAAAAACACTAGAACAAGTAATTGTAGAAGGAGCACAACGTCGTTTGCGTCCAGTTCTGATGACAGCGAGTATCGCTGCATTTGGATTAATTCCAATATTGTTTGCAACAGGACCAGGCTCTGAAATACAACGCCCTTTAGCCATAGTAGTCGTAGGAGGGTTAATTTCATCCACTCTATTAACACTTATTTTATTACCAATACTCTACCGACGCTTTGGTAATAATTTACCCCTAAAATAATAAGATATTTAACTATGTGTAATAAAGTACTACTCTCTATTGTAATAACGCCATCTATTGAAGATGCTTTTGTTGATCTCTTACTTGAGCATGATGCAGTAAAAGGCTTTACCAGTGTTACAGTTAATGGGCACGGGGTTTCGGCACATTCATTAAGTCCCGCAGAAAAAGTGGTGGGGTATCAACGTCAATTACTATTCCAAACTTATCTCTCACAACAAAATGTACAAGAATTGATCAATAGTATTAAACAACACTTTTCAGATAGTGGTATTCATTATTGGCTGACACCTGTTATTAATACTGGACAAATCATTTAAGTTAGCATGATCTGAAGTATCTTATTTTTGTAATATTAGTAGAAGAAAGTTTGCAAATTATCCCTAAATATTTGAGGATAAAAAATCCTTAGAAACGCTGTTCTGCTACCGAAAAATAGGAGCCAATTATGCAGAAAAAAACAAGCATTAGATTTCTTATTTTTTTACTTCTTGAGATTGGCTTATTTTCATCATCATTTGCCGACATAAGCATCAAAACTAACCCAAATAACCAACTTAAGACATGGATTGTTAGCGAAGGTAATCTCAAATTAAAAATTGCCCAAATATTGCCCGATAATAATCGGGCATTTTTCATTGCCAGAGGCTTCCCAAAAGCTATTAGCGATAAACTTGCTACAAGTTGTTTGATGCAAACTATTGTTAAAAATACAGCAACAGATAAAAATGCTAAGGCGATTACTATTAAACTCAAAGATTGGCAAATAAAGCCTCTTGATAAAAGCGATGAAAAGTTACAAGGGCTAAAGCTCAAAGAAACATGGAATGCTGAATGGAGTAAGGATGATATCTCCCCAGCTGCTCGCATTGCCTTCCGTTGGGCAACCTTCCCAAGTGAACAAACCTTTGAACCAGCAGGTGATTATAATTGGGGAATCAATAGCTTTAGTTTACCACCTAAAAGTCAATTTAATCTAAATATTATATGGCATGAGGGTAGTGAACAGAAAAATATATGGATTCACAATATTCAATGTGCAGAGGATAAATAATGAATAAAAAAATACGACTAACCACTTTAATACTTAGTTTTGTATTAATTGCTTTATATGCCATTCTAATTTTATTTAAAGAAACTCCCACAAACAGACAAAGTAAGGTAGAGATTCCATTAACACGCTTAAAAAATGAAATTCTGGCACCTGACTTTAAATTATCAGACTTAGATGGCGAAATGTATAGCCTAGCAAACTACCGAGGCAAGCCCTTAATTATTAACTTCTGGGCAACGTGGTGTCCACCCTGCCGAGCAGAACTTCCTTCTATGAATCGAGCTTGGGAAAAAATTAAAGATGAAGGAATTAATATGGTTGCTATCAATGTTGGAGAAAGTGAAGATACTGTTTTTGCCTTTATGGGAGAATATCCTATTGCTTTCACGGTTCTACTTGATGAAACTGGTGAAATTATTAATCAATGGTCAGTTAAAGGCTTACCTACAACATTTATACTCAATAAAGAAGGTAAACTTATGTACCGTGCCATCGGTGGTAGAGCATGGGACTCTGATGAATTGTTAGACATAGTTCGGCAGCTTAAATAATGCAGTACATATGCAATACAGAATTAATTGTTGCTTATGCTGTGCCTAGTCAGTTTTATTGAAGGTCTGCGGCATGCTTAAACAAATCCCATACTTCCGTCTTTCGACATTTTACTTTTTCTACTTTGCTACCTTAGGGGCATTTGTTCCGCTATGGCCGGTTTATTTGAAATCTGAAATTGGCTTTTCAGCGGTTCAAATTGGGCAATTAATGGCAGTTTTTATGATTAGCAAAATGCTGGCTCCCATTGTCTGGGGCTGGTTGGTTGATCATTTTGGGCAGCGTTTGCGGGCAATTCATTGGGCAAGCCTGTTAAGTGTTGTTGCTTTTGCAGGTGTTTTTATTAGTGACCATTTTACCTGGCTTGTGATCGTGGTTTTTGCCTTTGGCTTTTTTTGGAATGCCTCTTTGCCACAATTTGAGGCGTTGACGCTGAATTATCTACAGGATGAAACGCAGCTTTATTCATTAATTCGTTTATGGGGTTCGATTGGCTTTATTGTTGCAGTTGCAGGCTTACCGTTTTTATGGAAATGGTGGAGTTTCGAGCATTATCCCTTTATTGTGTTGGCTTTATTTATTGGGATTTTGCTAGCAACTTATTTAATTCAAGATAAGCAATATGAGGTAAAAGAGCAGCCTCATGGCAATATTTGGGTGGTGTTGAAACAGCCTATTGTGATTGCTTTATTAACCGCTTGTATTTTGCAACAAGGCAGTCATGGGGTGTATTACACCTTTTTTAGCATCTATCTGAAAACTCATCACTATAGCCCGAATTTTATCGGCTGGATGTGGGCAGTCGGGGTGATTGCTGAGGTGATTTTATTTTTATCGATTCAGCGTCTAATGAATCGCTTTAGTGCTTACGCTTTATTCTCTTTGTCGATTGTAATTACCGCTATCCGCTGGATTTTGTTGGCGTATTTTGTTGATAATGAAGCCATGCTTTGGCTATCTCAATGCTTCCATGCCGCCAGTTATGGCTTATTCCATGCCTCCGCCATCCATATTGTGCATCATTATTTCCCGGGTAAATTACAAGGACGAGGGCAAGCCTTGTATGCCGCTTTGAGTTTTGGAGTCGGTGGAGCAATCGGTAGCTGGAGCAGTGGTTATGCGTGGAAAAGTTTAGGAGCAGAGCAGACTTTTTTATGGGCGAGTTTTTTCGCAGGGCTTGGTTGGCTGGTGAGCTTATATCTGCTAAGGAAAAATAGCCATGCCCAGTGATATGCTAAACGCTCACGCGATAAAAGAGGAGGTTAAACACCCTGCCATTCAGCAAATCCATGTCTTTGAGCAGCTTGATTCAACTAATACTTGGGCATTGCAACATGCCCAATGTGGCGATGTCTGTTTGGCAGAACAACAAACCGCAGGGCGAGGTCGCCGAGGTCGCAACTGGTACTCACCTCAGCAAGGGAATTTGTATTTATCACTCAAATGGTGCTTTGCCCAGCCAAGCAAGCATTTTGGCTTACTCAGTTTATTGGTAGCCATTAGCCTTGCCGAATGCTTGCAAGAGCTTGGTTTAAAAGGTCATGGTGTTAAATGGCCGAATGATATTCTTTACCAAAACAAAAAATTAGGCGGCATTTTATTAGAAACCAAAGGCAATCTTAACGAAGTCGTCATTGGTATCGGCTTAAATATCGCCATGCAACAATCAACACAAATCAATCAAGCATGGACAAGCCTCAATCAATGCCTTAAACAAACCGTAAACCGCAACCAACTAATCAGCCAATTACTCAACCGCCTAGCAGAAAACCTATCAACATTCCCACAACTTGACTTACCCGCATTCAAACAGCAATGGCAAAGCTGGAATCTTCTTGAAAATCAAACCATTAGCATTGCTTACCAAAAGCAAATATTACACGGCAAAGTGATTGGTATTACAGCAGATGGAATGCTAGAGGTGGAATTGGATAATGGTAATAGGCAGGTGTTTAGTGCGGTAGATGTGAGTGTGCGGGTGTAGCTTAGTTTTGCTGGAGTAGGGGGGGGGAGAATAACATTGGCTTAGACTTTTATCACTTCATAATCATGTGTCATTTCAGCAACTTTTCCCAACATAATAGATGCAGAAC
>JALWYT010000011.1 GCA_026992705.1 Thiotrichaceae bacterium | reverse complement strand
AGTCGCTTGCGGCAAAAATTCCGATTATTTCTTTATTATTAAAAAATAAAATGGTGAGCGGCAATGAGATTGCGAGTGCTTTGGCAAAAACAAAATCAATACGGGTGATTGACTTTGATGCAGTGACGATTCAGGATGAAGTCAAGACTTTATTATCCCATGAGCAGATTTCTACGCTACAGCTTTTACCCTTAATTAAAAAGAATAACACGCTAATTGTCGGTGTGGCGGAGCCTGAAGCTCTTGCTAAAATTAATGATCTTAAATTTTCAACGGGGCTGAACCCTGAACCTGTCGCGATTGCTTATGACAAATTTCAAACGTATTTAAATAGTATAAAAGTTGATGATGAAAAACTTGGTACAGGGGATGTTGGTTTAACGGTATCGGATGAGACTCGGGCACAAAGCTATGCTCTAGATACGGTTGACTTAGAACGCTTTGAGAATGATGATCGAGCAGTCTCTCGGTTTGTTGACCGTATGTTAGAACATGCTATCAAACATGGTGTATCAGATATTCATATTGAGCCTTATGAAGAGGTGTTTCGTATTCGCTATCGCATGGACGGTATTCTCACCGTCGTTGCAACGCCACCAAAGAAAACAGCACAGCAGTTAGTTTCTCGGCTTAAGGTTATGTCACGGATGAATATATCAGAACGTCGTGTGCCGCAGGATGGCAATATTCGTTTTGTATATGATAATGATACGCGGAAAATGGACTTTCGTGTGAATACCTTACCGATTATGCACGGTGAAAAGGTAGTCTTACGGATATTAGATTCATCAGCCGCTCAAATGGGGATTAACCAACTCGGCTTTAATGATGAACAAAAAAAAGCATATTTAGATGCCCTAGCAAAGCCTGATGGCATGATTTTGGTTACAGGACCTACGGGTAGTGGTAAAACAGTTACGCTTTATACAGGCTTGAATATTCTCAATCGTCCTGAAAAAAATATATCAACCGCAGAAGACCCTGTAGAAATTCAATTACCAGGAATAAACCAAGTTAATGTGAACAATAAAGTGGGCTTGACCTTTGCGGCAGCTCTAAAAGCATTCCTACGACAAGATCCCGATATTATTATGGTGGGTGAAATTCGAGATATGGAAACAGGGGAAATTGCCGTAAAAGCCGCTCAAACCGGGCATTTAGTGCTTTCTACCTTGCATACTAATAGTGCCCCTGAAACCTTGACACGTTTGATTAATATGGGAATTCCCGCCTTTAATATTGCTTCATCAATTAATTTGATTATTGCTCAACGCCTTGCTCGACGTTTATGCTCTTGCAAGCAGTCCGCTGAGGTTTCGCGTGAGGTTTTGCTTTATCACGGTTTTAAAGAAGAAGAAATTGATAATTTAAGCATTTATAAAGCCGTCGGCTGTGATAAATGTTCGCACGGCTATAAAGGGCGAGTGGGTATTTATCAAGTGATGCCGATGTCAGATGAAATGGGGCGTATGGTCATGAATGGCGGTACGGCTATTGATCTCGCTGACCAAGCACGCAAAGAAGGCATTTTAGATTTACGCGAAGCAGGTTTAAATAAAATTCGTGAAGGCTTGACCACCATCGAAGAAATTGACCGAGTAACTCAGGATTAATTATGGCAACGGCAACAGCAAAACGACCAGTCGCAAAAAAAGTAGAACAACAAGATTTTATTTGGGCGGGTACAAACCGTAGCGGCATAAAAATAAAAGGTGAAACCCGAGCACCCAATGCAAATGCCTTGAAAGCCGCACTACGCAAAAAAGGCATCACGCCGACTTCGGTGCGTAAAAAGCCCAAGCCATTAACTAAGCCCAAGATTACACCAGGTGATATTGCTCATTTTGCCCGCCAATTGACCACGATGATGGAAGCGGGCGTGCCGATGGTGCAGGCTTTAGAACTTATTTCAGCAGGGCATGAAAATATCTCTGTGCAGGAAATGGTCGCAAAAATCAAGGCGGATATTGAAGGCGGTGGTTCTTTAGCCCAAGCGTTTAGCCGCCAGCCAAAATATTTCGATGAATTATTTGTAGGCTTGGTTCACGCAGGGGAACAGGCGGGTACGCTAGAGGATATGCTGGATAAAGTGGCGACCTACAAAGAAAAATCCGAAGCCATGAAGGCAAAAGTCAAAAAAGCCATGATGTACCCGATTATTGTTATTGTCGCGGCAATTGTGGTCTCGTCGATTATGTTGATTTTTGTTATTCCTCAATTCAAAGAAGTTTTTGCTAACTTCGGAGCCGACTTACCAGCCTTTACTTTGTGGGTGATTGGCTTATCAGAATGGCTACAAGCCTCATGGTGGAAGGTGATATTGGGGATTATTGTATTAGGCTATGCCTTTGTTACAGCGAAAAAGAAATCCCCTAAATTCAGGCGTTGGCTGGATATGGTGGCGTTAAAAATCCCCGTTATGGGCAAAATTATTGAGCTATCCGCCGTATCACGTTTTTCACGAACTTTATCGGTAATGTTTGCCGCAGGTGTGCCATTAGTTGAGGCGATGGATTCCGTTGCAGGCAGTACGGGGAATATTCTTTATAAAGAAGCCACGATGCAAATCAAACGAGACACTGCCCAAGGGGTACAACTTTATATTGCCATGCAGACACGGCAAATTTTCCCCAATATGATGGTACAAATGACTAAAATTGGTGAAGAATCAGGTAAATTGGAAGATATGCTCGGGCGAGTAGCGGATTATTATGAAGAACAAGTGGATAATCTAGTGGATACGCTAGCTAAACAAATTGAACCCATGATTATGGCAGTATTAGGTATATTAGTTGGTGGTTTAGTAATTGCCATGTACTTGCCTATTTTCAAACTTGGTGCAGCCGTTTAAGAGACTTAATTTATGGATATTTTAATATTACTTCAAGAAAATACTGCCTTATTACTCATCACTGTTGGCATATTCACTTTATTAATTGGGAGTTTTTTAAATGCGGTAATTTACCGTGTACCCATTATACTAGAACGCTCATGGCGGCAAGATTGCCAAGAAATGCTTGGTGAAAACAGCGATAATGAAAACCAAGAAACATTTAATATACTTACCCCACGCTCGCAGTGTCCACATTGTGGGCATGGCATTGCCGCATTAGAAAATATTCCTGTTCTTAGCTATTTATTTTTACGCGGCAAATGCTCCTCTTGCCGTCATAAAATCTCAATTGAATATCCATTAGTTGAAACCATCACCATGCTTTTATCTGTGATGCTGGCATGGAAATTTGGCTATGGAATGCAACTGCTCGCTAGCCTTGTTTTACTTTGGGCATTAATCGTCTTATTTATGATTGATGCCAAAACCATGTTCCTGCCTGATAATATTACTTACCCTTTATTATGGTTAGGCATTGTCATTAATCTTGATCACACCTTTACTGATTTAGAAAGCAGTGTACTCGGAGCAATCTTTGGCTATTTATCACTCTGGTCGGTTTATCACATTTTCCGCTTAATCACAGATAAAGAAGGCATGGGCTATGGTGATTTCAAACTACTCGCTGCAATCGGAGCATGGGGCGGTTGGCAAATACTACCTTTCGTCATTATGAGCTCAGCCCTACTCGGAGCCATACTTGGCAGTATTTGGCTATTTATCATCCAAAAAAACAAAGCCAGTCAACCCATCCCCTTTGGTCCTTGGCTCGCCATTGCAGGCTTTATCGCAATTGTTTGGCGTAATGAAGTCGGGCAGGTGATGCAGTTAGCATTTAGTTAGCAGGAGCATAAGATAATAGTATAGGGGACAATAATGCTTTATGATTACCTAACAGGATATGAAATTATTTCAAAAACTTCTCAACTGTTGGGTAAAAACGATCATAGTCCACTAAAAAGGCATCATGACCTTGGATACTCGGGAAAGCATGATACTCAACGTCGACATTATTAGCTTTAAGAGCAGTTGCGATTTCTTCTTGTTGGTGTACAGGGAAAAGAATATCAGTGTTGACACCAATGATTAAGGTTCTTTTTAATTGATTTTGTGAAAAGGCATCAGCTAAGTTTTCACCATATTCGTAGGCATCAAACCAGTCGATTGCACGGGAGAGATATAAATAACAATTTGCATCAAAATGTCCTGTGAATTTATTGGCATTATATTCTAGGTAAGATTCAATCTGAAATTCAGAGGTAAACGGATTTTTCTCTTTACGTTTGTTCTCTGGTACACGTTCACGACCAAAACGTTGTTCCCATTCATGAGCTGAACGATAGCTTACCATGCCAAGCTTTCTTGCCATTCGCATACCGCATAAGGTTTCCCTATCGAATGGATAATAGCCATCCATCCAGTCTAAGTCTTTGCAAATCATTTCACGTTGTAGTGAGCGAATTGCGATGGAAAAAGGGAGTGAGTGGGCTGCCGTTGAAATAATCACCATTCTTTCTACTGAATTCGGGAAAAGTAGAACATAGGCTAAACTCGTCATACCGCCCATTGATGCTCCAATAACCGTGTTAATATGTGTAATTCCCATACGCTGTAAGGCAAGGTGAGCGGCATGTGCAATATCTTCAATAGATAATTCGGGGAAGTCTAAACGCCATGCTTTTTTAGTTTCGGGGTTGATTGATGCAGGTCCTGTAGAACCAAAGCAACTACCTAATGAATTGACACAAATGACATAATATTTATCGGTATCAATCGCTTTACCTGAACCTAACATGGGTTCCCACCAACCGGGTTTTACATCCTTTTTGTTTGATGCAGCATGTGCATTTGGTGATAAACCTGTAAATAGTAAAATAACATTACTTTTATCTGAATTGAGTTCCCCCCATGTTTCGTAACCGATCGTCACCCCAGGTAAAACTCCACCTCGTTTCATAATAAAGGTTTGTGGTATGGTAATCTGCTGAGTGCCTTCTGGAATAAATTCATGATGATTGTCAATATTAGGAAACTTAGTTACAGATGCAAACATAATACTCACACTAGGGTTTAGTGAATTGGGGAGGCTATTGTTATACAGAGAAAGCATTTTGTCGAATAATCGTTAAATTTTAACTGATTGAGAAGAAAGCTAGTATTTGGTTGTAATATTACCCATGCCTTGTAAACTTTGCCGCTAAACTTAATTTTAGGAATGACCACATGTCTTATATGGAATTTAGCTTACTCAACACAGATCAACAGGCTCGTCGAGGTAGGATTATTTTTCCTCGTGGTAAAATTGAGACACCCACATTTATGCCCGTCGGCACCTATGGAACCGTAAAATCCATGACGGCTGAAGAGCTACAAGGCATGGGAGCAGAAATTATTTTAGGCAATACTTTCCACCTATTCCTTCGCCCTGGTACAGATGTGGTAAAGGCTCACGGTGATTTACATGATTTTATGCACTGGGATAAACCCATCCTAACTGACTCTGGTGGTTTTCAAGTCTTCTCCTTGGCAGAAATGCGAAAAATTACTGAAGAAGGCGTGAAATTCCGCTCACCCATTGATGGTCATCCGATTATGTTAAGCCCTGAAGTTTCCGTGCAAATCCAGCGAGACTTAGGCTCGGATATCGTTATGATCTTCGATGAATGCACTCCATATCCCGCCACTCGTACACAAGCCCGTGAATCAATGGAATTATCACTGCGTTGGGCAGCGCGAAGTAAGCAAGCCCATGCGGATAACCCCGCAGCGCTGTTTGGTATTGTGCAAGGCGGCATGTATGACGATTTACGCAAAATCTCTGCTCAGGCATTGATGGAAATCGGCTTTGATGGCTATGCAATCGGCGGCTTATCCGTTGGTGAACCCAAGCATGAAAGAGACCATGTGCTCGAAACCACAACCCCCTTATTGCCAGAAAATCGCCCGCGTTACTTAATGGGAGTCGGCAAGCCAGAAGATATTGTTGAATCGGTCAAACGTGGCATTGATATGTTTGATTGCGTAATACCAACTCGCAATGCCCGCAATGGTTATTTATTCACTCGCAACGGCACATTAAAAATCCGCAACGCCAAGCACCGTTTCGATACCAAACCCATTGATGAACAATGTGCTTGCTACACCTGCCAAAACTATTCACGCGCCTATTTGCGACATTTAGATAAATGCCAAGAAATTCTAGGAGCAAGGCTCAATACCATTCATAATCTCCATTATTACCAAGAACTCATGCGAAATATTCGACAAGCCATTGAAAATAATCAATTTGCAGATTTTATTACAGCGTTTTATGATGCTTATGGACTTAATAAGTGATTAATTATTTTTACACTACTAACCGCTTAGTTAGCTACATATTGGATAGTTACTCCCATATTTTGATTGGCAAAGTTCTACATTAATTCCTGTATCATTCGTTAGTTCTTTATCATCAACAATTTTTTTAGCTAATATTCCCCAATAAGTTGAAACAGGAATGATGATGACAAGTAGTCCTGCTAGTATAAAAAGTTCTTTCATAGTTCCCTCCTTGGTTTGCTTATATTTTCAGACAGCAATGTGGGTTACGTTGCATGATATTTTCGATACAATGCTGTGATTATTGTTTATATGGTCTGAGTGGCTTTCCTTATTTGCCCAAGCTTAAAACACTGTGTAACATTCCTGCTATCAATGATTGACTAGGAATAATAATGAAAATACATATCTTGGGTATCTGTGGAACCTTTATGGGTGGGATTGCTTTACTTGCTCGTGAATCAGGTGTTGAAGTCAGTGGTTCGGATGCGAATGTTTATCCGCCGATGAGTACTATGCTTGAAGAACAGGGGGTGGAGATTTTAAATGGCTATACAGCCGAGCATTTAAGCGAAGGTGATGATTGCATTGTTGTTGGCAATGCGATGAAGCGTGGTATTGATGCGGTAGAGTCGATGCTAAACCGCAATCTTAATTACACCTCAGGTCCACAGTGGTTGCATGAGAATGTTTTGAAGAACCGTTGGGTGCTAGCAGTTGCAGGAACACATGGCAAAACCACCACTTCCAGCATGTTGGCATGGATTTTAGAGTATGCAGGACTAAAGCCTGGGTTTTTAATTGGCGGTGTGCCAGAGAATTTTGGTGTATCTGCCCGCTTGGGGGATTCGCCTTTTTTTGTCGTTGAAGCGGATGAATACGACACGGCTTTTTTCGATAAGCGGTCTAAATTTGTTCATTATCACCCACGAACCGCTATTCTTAATAATTTAGAATTTGATCATGCCGATATTTTCCCTGATTTACAGGCAATTAAAACACAGTTTCATCATCTTGTTCGCACAATTCCCAGCGAAGGCTTGATTATTAATAATGCAACTGAAAGCAATCTGGATGATGTCTTAGCAATGGGTTACTGGACACCTAAAGAGTCCTTTTCAGGCAGTGATGCCAATGCCACATGGTCAGCACAATATCTTCAAGCCGATGGCTCAGAATTTGCTGTTTTGTTTAAAAATCAGCAACAAGGCATAGTGAGCTGGAATGAACTAGGTACGCACAATGTTAGCAATGGTTTAGCCGCCATTGCAGCCGCTCGTCATGCTGGTGTACCTGTTGAAACGTCGATTGCTGCTTTATCTGAATTCAAAGGCGTTAAACGGCGAATGCAGCTACGCGGAGAAGCTAGAGGTGTTCGCGTTTATGATGACTTTGCTCATCATCCAACGGCAATCGCCACTACATTAAATGGGCTACGAGCAAGCGTTGGCGATGCCCGTATTATTGCTATTCTTGAGCCGCGTTCTAATACCATGCGAATGGGAATGCACAAAGATAAAATTGCCAACTCATTAACCGCATCCGACCAAGTGTTGCTGTATCAACCAGAAGGCTTAGATTGGGATATGGATACGGTCATCGCAGGCTTGAAAAATCAAGGTCATTTGATGAATAGCGTCGATGCCATTGTTCAATATATTTCCGACAATGCTCAAGCTGGTGATCATATTTTAGTGATGAGTAATGGCGGCTTTGAAGGTATCCATGACAAATTACTGACTAAATTAGCAAGCTAAGTCATGAGCGTTAAAACCGTTACACTGATTATGACAGGTGCATCAGGTGCTCAATATGGCTTACGGTTGCTAGAAGAGTTAATCAAAGCCAATGTCAATGTCTATCTATTGCTATCTCGCCCTGCCCAAATCGTTATCAATATGGAAACCGACTTGCAGCTTCCCTCACGGGCTAAAGATATTGCAAGTTATTTAGCTGAAAAATACTCAGCCAATGCGGGACAATTACAGGTCTTTGAAAAAGAGCAATGGATGGCTCCCATCGCCAGTGGCTCAGGCGTGGCAGATGCAACCGTTATTTGCCCTTGCACAACGGGGACATTATCAGCCATTGCCGTAGGCAGTAGCCGTAATTTATTGGAACGGGCGGCTGATGTTGCGCTCAAAGAAAAAAAGCAAGTGATTCTTGTCGTGCGTGAAACGCCCTTTTCCGAAATTCACCTTGAAAATATGCTCAAACTGGCTCGCATGGGTGCAACCATTATGCCCGCTAATCCAGGATTTTATCACAAACCTGAAACACTGGAAGATATTATTGATTTTATCGTCGCTCGCTTGCTAGAGCATTTAGGTATTACCCATCAGCTACTACCCACATGGGGAGAATAGAAATAAGCTTCTGTATTGTTAGAATGTTAAAAATAGGAGAGGCTATCTTGAAATAGCCCCCTCCAATCCTGCTAATACTAGCAACGGTTATATCGTCACTATACGATTTTCTCATTGCTAAAATATTAGCAAAAGCTTATATTTCATCTATGAATTAATTATATTAAGGAGAGTATAGTGGCAACTATTGATCTAACAGGTGATGCTTTTGAAGCAACAATCACTGGAAATGATATTGTAATCATTGATTTCTGGGCAGAATGGTGTGGTCCATGTAAATCATTTGGTCCAATTTTTGAAGCAGTTTCAGACAAGGAAGAGTTTAGTGATATTGTCTTTGCTAAAGTAAACACCGAAGTAGAACAAGAGCTTGCTGCACACTTCCAGATTCGTTCAATTCCTACGTTGATGGTATTTCGTGAGCAGGTCGTCCTATTTGCACAGCCTGGTATGCTTAATGAATCACAATTAGTTGAGTTAATTGGACAAGTCCGTGCTGTTGATATGGAAAAAGTCCATGCAGAGATCAAGCAAAAAGAAGCAGAAGCGAATAAATAAACTAAATTTTCTGTTTATACCTTGTTTTTATATTGTTTAAGAATTATCTCTAGTAGTTTATTGTTGTCATAACCTGTATATTGCATTTGCAAAATACAGGTAATAACCATATATTTAATATGATAATACAGTGTAAAATTTTCTACATATTGTATTTCATAGGGGCTATGATCTTATTTTTCTATAGTAATTATG
>JALWYT010000010.1 GCA_026992705.1 Thiotrichaceae bacterium | reverse complement strand
CCTCCCATTTTTCTTGCATACAACCACGAAAAAAGAGCGGTTCTCGCACCACCAATATGAAGATAACCTGTTGGACTAGGAGCAAAGCGAGTTTTAACTGTCATGAACATCAACCTAATAATTCAAATTGAGTGTGAAGATTATCAATACCACAGTAGAATACAAGTACCATCATTATCCACTATTCTTAGAGCGTCATTTTTACAAAAAAATTAGCATATTAGTTAGTTTTGCGTGAATATCTAATCTAAATGAAGGTTTGTTCTTTTATTTGATTTTCAAGTGATATTAATTTTATTCAGCCGTCATTAGCATCGTTAATTTTACTAAATATCGTTGATAACGCCCTGCTGGAATTTCTTTGTTTTCAACAGCTTGTTTGACTTGGCAGTTAGGTTCGTGGGTGTGGCTACAGTTATTGAAGCGACAATATTTAGCATAGGGTTTAAACTCTCGGTAGCCTTGTCGAATACTTTTTGTGTCAAGCTTGGCAGGGGTAAAGTCGCGTACGCCTGGAGAGTCGATAACAAAACCGTTGTTGCCAACAGGGTATAAGTCGGCAGTGGTTGTGGTGTGCTTGCCTTCTCCAGATTGTGAGATTTCACCAACTTTGATGGTCAACTCTGGTAGTATTTGAGCAATAATTGAAGACTTTCCAACGCCTGATTGCCCGACAAAAATACTGGTTTTGTCGGCTAATTCTTGCTGTATTTTATCAATGCCCTCGCCCGATAAGGCATTAGTAGCGATGACTTTATAATCAATAGACTCGTATTCTTTTAAAGCTTGCCAATCTTTATCACTTGCATATTGTTCAGCTAGGTCGGTTTTATTCATAACTACAATGGCATCCGCATTGATTTGCTGGGCGGCAATCATGTATTGATCAACAAGCATCCACGAAGGTTTAGGTAACCATGAGCAAACAATAATAATTTGGTCGATATTTGCGGCAATGGCTTTGGGGCTGCCACGTCGATCTGGTCGGCTGAGGGCATTTTTTCGGGCTTGAACTTTGGTGACAACTGCATTACCTTGGTGGTTAGGTTGCCAGCAAACAACATCACCACAGGCAATATTTTCGTTTTTTCGACGTATGGTACAGCGGATATGTTCGCCTGTTTCATCAAGTAAAATAAGTTCAGCACCGTAGCGTGTTATAACACGCCCTTGGTGCTGACATTTTTTAGTAAGCGATTTAGCATTACCTATTTTTTTTGATAATCGCTGCTTCAAGTGATTTACTCCATTGTTAATTTATTTATCCTTCATTTTTGTATCTATGTTATTTACGGCTTTTTCTAGTTGTGGAAATTTGTAGTAATCACGATTTAGATAAGCAACGACATCTAATACATCTTCTTCAAACCAGTTTGTGCCAAAATTAATGTCACAACGTCTAACCCATTGATCAACATCATTTAAGTTTTTTGCTTTATTGCCAAAATGCTCCCCATTAGTATGACAGCTTATACATTTTGTAGGATCTGCTTCAAAAATTTGCTTACCATTATCAGCATCAATTTTGCCGTCAGCAGCCAGAAGAGTAGATGTACTTAGCAGTAAGCTACTAAGTACCAGTATCATTGTTTTCATTTTTATTACTCCATTTAAAATCTGTAACTTCTCATCAATTTAATATTGAACTCTATTTAACTTAATTAAAGACTCCTCAAGTGAGCAATCCGAATGGATGCAGGTGGATGAGAATCGTAGAATGCGGAATGTAATGGATCAGGTGTTAAGGTATTCGCATTCTCCTTATACAGACCAACTAATGCAGCAATCAGTTCCTCTGCGGATGATTGTTTTGCAGCAAATTCATCTGCCTCAAATTCATTTTTGCGAGATAACCATGACATTATCGGACTGATAAAGAAAGTAAATACAGGGCTAACAAGCATAAACAAGATCAATGCCATATAAGTTGATTTTTCTACACCCATACTAGAATAAAACCAGTTTTGTTGCATTAACCAAGCGAGAATCGCAAAGCCTATTAGTGTCATAACAGTGGATAAAATCATCTGCTTTAGGATATGTTTGCGTTTAAAATGCCCGAGTTCATGGGCGAGTACTGCTTCAACTTGTGTAGGTGAAAGATGTTCTAATAGTGTGTCAAAAAAGACGATACGTTTATTTTTTCCAAAGCCTGTGAAATAGGCATTACCATGACTAGATCGGCGAGAACCATCCATTACAAAGACGCCTTGCGAGTTAAAACCTGTGCGGGCTAATAAATCTTCAATACGCTGTTTTACCTCGCCTTCTTCTAGTGGCTCAAATTTATTGAAGATTGGGGCAATAAATTTAGGATATGCCCACATCATCAGCAAAGAAAATAAAGTAAGTGCTGCCCATGCGTAAATCCACCACCAGTCCCCCGCGAATTTCATTAACCAAAGAATTAATAAAATCAACGGTACACCGATGACTAAGGAGAGGAGGGTGGTTTTTATCATATCAACAAAGAAACTTTTTAGTGTTTGTTTGTTGAAACCAAATTTTTCTTCGATAACAAAAGTGCGGTATAAATTTGCGGGCAAATCAATCAAGCTAGAGATAAAACCCATTGCTAAAATAACCGCTGTCCCTGTGATTAAATCGCTCCAGCCAAAGCTTCGGATGGTTTGGTCTAGCCAGTTTAAGCCACCGCCAATTGTCCAAAGCAGTAAGATAATCACGCCGATTATTAACTCAATACGAGCAAAGCGACCTTTGGCTTGTGTATAATCAGCCGCTTTTTGATGCTCTGCGAGTGAAATTTTTCCAGCAAATTCTTCTGGAACAGCAGAGCGGTGTTTGGCAACA
>JALWYT010000009.1 GCA_026992705.1 Thiotrichaceae bacterium | reverse complement strand
TTATTGAAAAAGGTGCAGGTCAAGCTGCAAATATATCTGATGAAGCTTTTGATAAAGCAATCTTAGTTGACAATATTACAGAAGCTTATGAGAAGGCAGATGTTGTATGGCGAGTACAAGCACCAAACGGGGATGAAGTTGCTCAAATGAAGAAAGGTAGTATTTTAATTGGTACCTTATTTCCTTATAAACAACCAGAATTAATTGAAAAATTAAATGAAAAGAAAATTACGAGTTTTTCAATGGAATTAATTCCACGTATTACCCGTGCTCAATCAATGGATGTCTTATCATCACAAGCAGCAATATCAGGGTATAAAGCAGCTATTATGGGGGCAGATTTATTAGGTCGCTTCTTCCCTATGTTGACAACAGCAGCAGGAACGGTTCGACCATCAAAAGTTCTGGTCATCGGGGCTGGTGTTGCGGGGTTACAAGCCATTGCAACCGCAAAACGCTTAGGAGCCGTTGTTGAAGCTTATGATGTTCGCCCTGAAACCAAGCAGCAAATCGAGTCATTAGCGGCAAAAGCTATTGAACTTAGTATTTCTGCTGTGGGTGAGGGGGGCTATGCTCGTGAATTAACCGATGAAGAAAAACAACAGCAACAGGAAGAGCTTGCTACTTATATTGCAAAAGCCAATGTATTGATTACCACAGCAGCGGTACCTGGTCGTCCTGCTCCAAAAATTGTACCAGCATCTACTATTGAGATGATGCAAGCAGGCTCTGTCATTATTGATTTAGCTGCAGAAAGTGGTGGCAATACAGACTTAACACAGCCAGGCAAAACGATTAAACATAAGGGTGTAATCATTCATGGTCCACTGAATGTACCCAGCCAAGTACCCGAACATGCCAGTGAAATGTATGCAAAGAATTTATTTAACTTTTTAACACCAATGCTAACCGAAGAAGGGGAGTTGGATATTAACTTTGATGATGAAGTTATTGCAGGAGCTTTGTTAACTCATGAAGGTAAGTTAATCAATGATAACGTCCGTAAATTTATAGAAACACAATCAAAAGGTAAATAACAATGGGCATGGAAGGTTTTGTTGCATTATATATTTTTATGTTAGCTGCATTTACGGGGTATGAAGTTATTTCAAAAGTACCCGTCATTCTACACACTCCCTTAATGTCAGGCTCTAACTTTGTACATGGCATTGTATTAGTTGGAGCGATGATTGCTGTTGGTCATGCAGAAGGTTTTTGGGAAACGTTCATTGCTTTTGTTGCTGTTGTGCTCGCAGCAGGCAATGCTGTTGGTGGTTATGTTGTCACAGAACGTATGTTAGAAATGTTCACAAGTAGCAAGAATAAGAAGGAAGGTTAATTATGCTAACATTTATTAATCTTATTTACTTTATTGTTGCTATTTTATTTATTTTAGGTTTAAAACAGATGAGTTCCCCCGTTACCGCTCGTAAAGGTATTGTCTGGGCAGGTATCGGTATGTTTCTTGCAACGATTGTCACTTTTATTCACCCTGATGGACAAAAAGATTTTGCTAACTATTTTTTAGTCAATATCGTTGCTATTGGAATTGGTGGTAGTATTGCTTGGATTACAGGCAAAAAAGTTGCTATGACAGATATGCCACAAATGATTGCTTTATATAATGGTATGGGTGGTGGTGCAGCAGCAGCAATTTCTGCCGTTATCTTAATTCAGCAAGAACATGCTGATAACTTAATTATCCAAAGTATTGCTACATTAGGAGCATTGATTGGTAGTATGGCATTTTCTGGCTCATTAGTTGCTTATGCTAAATTGCAAGGCATTATGAAAAAGAGCTATCGTTTTGCTAATCAGCAAATAATTAATGGTATTACCTTCCTTATTGTAATTTTATTAGCGATTAATATTGCCACTGCTGGGCATGGCTACAGTATGTCTGGGTTACTTGTATTTTTTGTGCTTGCTTTGGCATTTGGAGTCATGTCTACTACCCCTATTGGTGGTGCTGATATGCCTGTTGTTATTTCTTTATACAACGCATTTACAGGCTTGGCAGTTGGTTTTGAGGGTTATGTTTTAGGTATTCCTGCCATGATGATTGCAGGTATTGTTGTTGGTTCTGCAGGTACTTTATTAACACAATTAATGGCTAAAGCAATGAACCGCCCGATTTCCAATGTTTTATTCGGTAACTTTGGAGAAGGCGGTGGAGAAGCCCAAGAAGTTACTGGCAGCATGAAGGAAATCGAAGCCTCTGATGCCGCAATTCAAATGGCATTTGCCAATAAAGTTATCATTATTCCCGGTTATGGAATGGCGGTTGCCCAAGCTCAACACAAGATTTGGGAAATGACCAAGCTATTGCAAGACCGTGGTGTCGAAGTCAAATTTGCTATTCACCCTGTTGCAGGTCGTATGCCTGGGCATATGAATGTATTATTAGCAGAAGCAGGTGTTCCTTATGATATTATTGCAGACCTTGATGAAATTAATGAGGAATTTGAAACAACAGATGTTGCTTTAGTAATCGGAGCTAATGATGTAGTAAACCCTGCTGCTCGTACTGATAAAAATAGCCCAATTTATGGCATGCCCATTTTAAATGCAGATAAAGCAGCTAATGTTATTGTAATGAAACGTGGTAAAGGTAAAGGCTTTTCAGGTATCGAAAATCATCTCTTTTTTAAAGATAATACTCGAATGCTATATGGAGATGCCCAAGCAACTGCTAATAAATTAGTTGCAACGATAAAAGAACTATAACAATCTTTTTTATATTGCAAGTAATCGTAACCACGCAACTCAGCATAATCAGTAGTGAGACAGGTGGGTGAATTATGCTGAGTAATTG
>JALWYT010000008.1 GCA_026992705.1 Thiotrichaceae bacterium | reverse complement strand
CAATGGATGCTTATGACAAACGCAAAACAATTACCTTTAAGGCAGAAAGTGAAAAACATGTGATTTCAGTGTTCACTGATATTGATTGTCCTTATTGTGCAAAGATACATCAAGAAGTACCTGAGCTAAATAAAGCAGGGGTTACGGTACGTTACTTTATGTTCCCACGAGCAGGTGTTGGCTCAAATAGCTATAAAAAAGCCGTCAGTGTTTGGTGTAATGATGACCAAAATGCAGCACTAACCAAAGCCAAAAACCGTGAGCAAATTGAAGAAAAGACTTGTGATAACCCCGTTAAAGAGCAATATCAATTAGGGCGAGAGATTGGCATAACAGGGACTCCTGCTATTGTATTAGACTCTGGCGAGCTAATACCTGGGTATCGTCCTGCTAAAAACTTAGTATCATTGCTTAATGCCAGGAAAAAAATGGATAAGTAAAAAGACAACTTATTTTTTGTCTGTTTATTATTGATAAGCTAATAACTCAACGACATCGCCTATTTTGATATTCCCTGTGGTATCCTGCACAACATTTTGTCCAAATATAATGTTGTCACCTTGCTTACGATAACTGGCTAATGTTTGTAAGGGTTCAGGGCTAGTTATCATGCCGATTACAGGGTCAACGGTAGTGATGATGCAGCGAGAGCAAGGCTTAACAACCCTAAAACTGACTCCATTGACTGCAAACTTTTTCCAATTGTCTTCTGCAAAGGCTTCGCAACCTTTTACGACTAAGTTAGGGCGGAAGCGTTTCATCGGAACAGGAGTTTCTAGTTTTCCATTCAGGTTAACTAATGAGGCTTCTGAAATAAGTAATAGTGGAAATCCATCTGAAAAGCCTGTTCTATCTCCTTGTTTTGCATACGTTGTATCACATTGCCTGAATACATTATCAGGCATATAGACAAGCTGGCAGGCTTCACCAATTGTTTGCTCTATCCATTGATCAGTCTCGCTACTGAGGTGTTTAGCATCCACAATATCATCCCAAACTTGTACTTTTATATCAGGGCTGGATTCATCCGCAGCAGGGACGTAATGATCATCCAAGCCAAAGCTGCTTAATACTAATTGATTGTTTTCAATACGAGGCTGGATTAAAGCCATTTGCGGATGGCTGCGTTGTGTTATGAATTTGCCATCAGGTGAAACCAACATCCAACGACGATCGTATTGCAAGCCCATTGCATCAATATAACTAGACTGTAGAGAGATGCCGGACATTGATTTAACGGGGTAAATATTTAATTCAGAAATAGTAACCATAGTTTCTTTTTAATAAAAAAGGCGAAGTCAGATGACATCGCCTTGTAATTATTATTTATGTATGTGTAAAGTTCTTTTTAATTTCAGACATAAAATTAGGTACGGTTTAATCATCACCACCTAAAGCCATCAAAAATTGTAAAATATACCAAAATAATAAACCAATACTAGCAAATAAGCCTAATGCTGCTGCGACATGTTGTTCAGTGTGATATTCATGAATGATGTTAGATGTACTGTATAGAACAGAAACTGCAGCAAAAATAATCATAGCTCCCATAAAGAATAAGCCAAGTGTATAGCCGAAAATAATACCACCAATAATAATTCCCATCGCAATAATCCCACCAAAGGCTAAATATTTACCTAAGAAGGAAAAGTTCTTTTTAGTGGTAAATGCAGTAAAAGTAATACCACCAACTAATACAGACGTTAATAAGGTAGCATAAGTTAGCATATCAGGTGCAATATTTAATGCCATATAAATTAGAGGTGTAAATACAATCGCTTCAGCAATGACGAATAAGCCAAGCCCCATATATTGTTTTTCAGGTGAAATAGCCGTACGTGCCCAACTATCAGCAATGTATGAAACACCCATAAAAGCACCTAAAACAATTAACCAAGACCATTTACTTTGACCTAATAAGCCGACAAAGGACTCAGCAATACCACTTTTAATGAGCAGTGTTTCTAGAAATGCAAACGCAATAATTGCACCTGCAAGATGCATATAAGTTCGTTTTATAAATGAAGCTCTTTCATTCTCACTTGCATTGGCAACGATTCTGCCTGCATTAATATCCAATTGACTCATAAAACCTTCTCCCTAAATAATGATTACTATATTTATTAATTAAATTTAAACTAATTTACAGTGTACGTTATTTATTTAATGTTTAGAAATAAGATTTACCTTTATGGATTATTATTAATTATTTATGGTGGTGGAGCTGGGATTGAAATTTTAGTAAAGGAATACAGCAATAAGGCAAAACTTATTGCTGTATAAGTTGATTGATTTAAATATTTTCTATTTTAATAGTGGGGAACTTAGTTGAATAATCTTTGCCAGATTCAGCTAATCTTGCACTCATACGGCGAGAAATATCTTTGTAAATATCGGTGATTTTGCTATCAGGCTTTGATACGACAGTGGGGTTGCCATTATCAGCGTCTTCACGGATCGTAATATCTAAAGGCAAGCCACCTAAGTAAGTGACATCAGCTTCTTCAGCCATTGCTTTACCACCGCCTTCTCCAAAGATATGTTCAGCATGACCGCATTCGCTACAGATATGAATACTCATATTTTCGACAATACCAAGGATAGGTACTTCGACTTTTTCAAACATTTTCAAGCCTTTGCGAGCATCAAGCAAGGCAATGTCTTGTGGTGTGGTAACAATAACTGCTCCACTGACGGGGATTTTTTGTGAAAGTGTTAATTGGGTGTCGCCTGTCCCTGGTGGAAGGTCAACAACAAGATAATCCAATTCGCCCCAGTTTGTATCGTTAAGCAATTGCTCCAATGCCTGTGTCACCATTGGAC
>JALWYT010000007.1:30683-31372 GCA_026992705.1 Thiotrichaceae bacterium | reverse complement strand
ATCAGTATTTGCCCCTGTGATTTTGCCATCGTCGTGAAAAATCAGCGTATTTACTGCTCCTGCTCGCTGTGCCAAATCAGTCAATTCACCTGCAAAATGCCATGCGTCTTCTTTAAACGGCACGGTAACATTCAAGCCTTTTCCACCGCTGTCTCGAAAATCTTCTACAGTTTGAGCAAACCGCTCGATGGGAGCAAGCAAGGTGCTATAAATTAAGGCTTCGCCCGTTTGTTTGGCAAATTGATTTTGGATAAATGGTGATTTGCTATGGCTAATGGGGTTGCCAATCACGGCATAACGATCAAGCATTATTCAACCACTCTGCAACATCTTTGGCGTAATAGGTCAAAATGCCGTCTGCACCTGCTCGCTTCATGCCTAATAAAGCCTCAAGCACACAGGCTTTTTCGTCAATCCACCCATTCAGCCCGGCAGCTTTGAGCATGGCATATTCACCACTGACATGATACACGTAAGTTGGTGCAAGAAATTCATCTTTAACACGGCGAACAATATCTAAATACGGCATACCAGGCTTGACCATGACCATATCCGCTCCTTCTTGCAAATCCAGAGCAACTTCTCGCAAGGCTTCGTTGGTATTAGCAGGATCCATCTGATAACTGTATTTATTGCCACTGCCTAAATTACCCGCTGAGCCAACGGCATCGCGGAATGGGCCATAGAAA
>JALWYT010000007.1:1311-30673 GCA_026992705.1 Thiotrichaceae bacterium | reverse complement strand
ATTTTGCGGAATACGCCAAGATTCGAGTATTAACATGATTGCCTGCTTCTAAAGCTTTACGCACTTCGCCAATACGCCCGTCCATCATATCAGACGGTGCAACAATATCTGCCCCTGCTTCGGCATGAGAAACGGCTTGTTTAACCAGCACCTCAACCGTTTCATCATTCATAATATAACCTTCATCATTCATCAATCCATCCTGACCGTGTGAAGTGAATGGGTCGAGTGCGACATCAGTAATGACTCCCATTTCAGGAACAGCCTCTTTCAAAGCTCGAACCGCTCGCTGTGCCAGCCCATCGGGATTATAGGCTTCTTCAGCTCCATCAGATTTGCACTCATCAGGCGTTACTGGAAAAATTGCCATCGTTGGTACGCCAAGATCAGCCGCCTGTTTCGCTTCTTCCACTAATAAATCAATACTTTTACGAGTAACACCGGGCATAGAAGCCACATCTTCCTGCTGATTTTTACCTTCAAGCACAAACACAGGGTAAATTAAATCATCAACGGTTAATTGATGCTCTCGCATGAGTCGGCGTGAGAAATCGTTACGACGCATACGGCGGGGTCGGGTATAAGGATAACATCCAGTCAATGAAGGCATAATTTAACATCTCTATTTAAGAAAATAAGCGTTATGATAGAGAAAAATATAATCTTCTGGAAATATTTTGTATGATATAAGCCATGACAAATGAACATTTAGAAAATGCACTTGAAGAACTCTGCCAGCTTGGTTGTAAAAAAATCAACATATTGCTTGGTCAATTAGATCAAAATGTGATACCTACTGAGCTTAATGGCTTTTCAAAACAGGATTGTGATTATCTCTATGCAGAACTTAAATCAATCATGGCTATTTATGGTGAGAAGGGCTGTGAAATTTAAATTAATCACAAATATTTACACACTGACAGGAATGAAATAATAATGAAAAAGTTATTTGGAACACTTATCCTCCTTACCATTCTTATTGCTGTTATTTGGAGTGGTACCACATGGTTCCTCTCACAAGAAACTGAGAATCAAATTAAACAATATATCAACAATAATAATGCCACGAATAATGGTGTGACAATTGAATTACTTGATTATAAAAATACATCATTCCGTAACGCACAGGCTATATTAAAAATTACAACGGGCTCCCCCTTTATTGATAATATTTTATCTAATGCCAAAATCATTACAAAAATTACTCATGGACCTGTCTTTTTAACAGAAACAGGGCTTGAGTTTGGCGTATCTAAATCTGTTTCACAGATTGATCTTGATGCCTTGGATGAAAACACAGCAATCGTTATTGCCGAGCTTTTTTCTAATAAAACCCCCATTATTGCTGAGAACTTTATTGGCTTTGATCAAAAAGCACATTATACCATCAAGATTTCACCACTTAGCCAAGCAGGTGAGGCAAATTTTGATATTGATGGTTTAACACTCAGTGGCACACAATCCATGCAAAATAATACGGGTACAGCTAAACTTGCAATTGGTGAAATGCATCTGCAAGATAAAAACCTAGAGCTTATTATCCCTAGCGTAACGGCTGACCTAAATATCACCGGCTTTATTGGCTCACAAATGTTAGGAAGCAGCAAAGTATCTGCACCAGAAATCAAACTAAAACCAACAACAGGTGATGCTATTACTTTTGATTTATCAGCCACAAGCAATTCAGAACAACAAGGTGATGAAGTCAACGGCACACTACAATTACAAGCAGAAAATATTGTTGAACCATCGCACACCATCAAACAAGCAAGCTATCATGCAAATTATCAGGGCTTGAGTGCAACAGGTTTGCAAGCAGTTAGCCAAATTGAAGCTAAAATCAATAATCTACAAAATCAATTAATGTGGAATGCAGATGCGACGCAAACCCCCGAGGGACAAGAAAAAATGATGTCCTTAATTCAGCAGTTACAAGACACTAGCAAAGAAATGATTAAGGTCATATTTGACAAAGTGTTAATCGCTCAAAAAACACAATTTAATCAAGTTATCAAACTATTAGGTGATAGAGGTAATACAACATTAGATAGCAAACTTATCTATACGGGTAATGAGCAAAAAACTATCGATATAGATAGCTTATTATTAGGTGATGTTTCAGGTTTACTAAATTTTATCACAGGCACAATTGATCTTAACATTGACAAAGCAATGTTACCCGATCAAATGAAGATGCTGTTAACTATGATGACTCCTGAAGGTATGCTAAAAGATGAAAATAATAAGCTTATTCTAAATGCCAGCTTCGCAGATGGTAAGATCACACTAAATGGGGAAACAATGACACCAGAAGAGTTAATTGCAAAGTTTGCACCAGAACCACAAGCAAATACTGAACCTAGTTTACAACTACCAGGTGATATTCAAAAACGTATCGAAGAAGAAGGCTTAACTCCTGAAATCATACAAATTATTGAAGAAAGTGAAGATATAAGCCCTGAAATCAAGCAACAACTAAAAGGGTTACAACATTTAATGAATTCTGTCGATGCTGTCCCTCCTAAAATATCAGATGATGGTATTGAAATTCCCGTCGATATTTCAGAAGATTTACCAAATAAGGGGAAACACAATTAATCGCCCTAACTCTTCACATCCTTGGCTGATTGGCATTCTTGTTGATGCCTCTGCATCCATATCACAAGCAAGCCAAAAACAATCAGGCTTGGATGTGTTTACAGGGCTACTTGAGCAAAGCGTACAAAAAATCAAACTCATCAAACCCTCACTAGTTTCAGAAAATAATATCGACCTATTCGCCTATGGCTTTGGTTTCGACAACCCTGTTTCAATACTCTCTGAAAAAGAAGAACCTGCAATAAAAAGTCTATTTAAACAAGAATCCCCCATTATCAAGCTTGGAGCTCTGATCAAAGACTGGAAAAAACAGCAAGCTCACCTCAAATCCCTTGCTATCACTGCACAAGGGACTAGCCCACTCATGACTGCCTTAGAAAAAGTTGATGAGGTATTTCATAAGGCAAGCAAAGAGACTGAGTACGGCTTAAAAGTATTGATTATCTTATCAGATGGCTTAGCCTCTGATGCTCCGGATTACAGCATTGCCAAACAAGCAGAGCAGTTAAAAAAACATGATGTCGTAATTATCAGCCTGCACTTATCCAAGCAGCAATCTGTCAAACCTAAAATCCTACACAACCGCATTGATCCAAGCTGGGATGACGGAGCAAAGTTACTTGCTGAATGTGCTTCTGAACACGAAAGTCATGACTATATTGAACCTTATTTAAGTGAAAATGGTTGGAAGGTTTATCCCAATGGAAAACTATTTATACAAATCAACCCATTCTCAGGGTACACTTTTTTGACTTATCAGCACAAAAAATCAATAACCTATACATCAACTAAGCAAATTATTATTGCCTATCATTGTCATGACAAAACATGGCTAGAAAAATTAAAAAACTCGCTGACAAAGCTAAAAGATAAAGTAAATATCAAATACTGGGAAAACACCAAATTTAACACACAACCAGATTGGTACCCCTATATCGATGAGGAACTTAGACAAGCAAAAATTGTAGTTTTATTAATCTCCAATGACTTCCTCCACTCTCCTTTTACCCAAAATACAGACTTCACCATATTATTATCCCAAGCTAATAATGACCAAACAAACGTTATCCCTATTATCCTTAATCCTTGCGGTTTTAATTTTGCAGACAATATATCTCGTTACTCACCAATCAATAACCCTTACCAACCTCTTAGCTCTTTATCAGATCAAGATCAAAAGCAATTAATTGACAAGCTAGTCTTGTTAATAGAGCAGTATATTTAAACTGATACCTTTAGTGGTATGTGCTAATCCTTTCTTTTTACTGTAAAATACCGTTTTGCTTAAATCATTGGACTTATGGCAAATACACAAACTATCCGCGAAATTCCTTATAACTACACATCATTTTCTGACCGCGAAATCGTGCATCGCTTGCTTGGTGAGAAGGCGTGGGATATTTTAGAATCATTGCGTGGCAGTCGTAATACGGGCGTTTCTGCTCATATGCTATTAGAAATGCTGGGCGATATGTGGATTGCATCGCGTAATCCATATATTCAGGATGATTTACTAAAACACAGCGACCGCTTAGATGCCTTGATTAAATCCTTAAACGAGCGTATTGACCGCATTAAAGAGCGGGCGGCAGGTAATTTACTTACCCTAGATTTGGTGCAATATGCCAGTGATGCGGTACAAGATTTTGCCGATTGGTTTCCACGTCATAAAAAGTTACGCGACAAAGCTCGCAAATTATTTAGAAATTATACCAATAAAAACAATATCTTATTCGACGGTCTATCACGAGTCGCTCATGTTACTGATGCAACCGACTGGCGGGTTGAGCTTCCTTTTGTTGTGCTAACGCCTGACAGTGAAGAAGAAATTGTTAATTTAGTGCAATGCTGCATTGACTTAGGTTTGACCATTATTCCACGTGGTGGTGGTACAGGTTATACGGGGGGAGCGATTCCGCTGGACTGCCACTCAGCGGTGATAAATACAGAAAAATTAGAACACATCAGCGAGGTAACATACCGCGATGATATTGCTGCCAACGGGCAGAAGGTCGCAACCGTTCGCACAGGTGCAGGCGTAGTCACTCGGCGAGTATCAGAGCTGGCTGAAAATCATGGCTTAGTATTCGCTGTTGATCCCACCTCGCAAGATGCTTCGACCATCGGCGGTAATGTTTCCATGAATGCAGGTGGTAAAAAAGCCGTTCTCTGGGGAACCACGCTTGATAATCTTGTCTCATGGCGAATGGTTACGCCTGATGCCGACTGGCTAGAAGTTAGGCGGTTGAACCATAATCTCGGCAAATTACACGAGGCTGAAACCGTCGAATTTGCCGTTACCCGCTATGAAAAAGACGGCAAAACCCCAAAAGCTGAACCTGAAATCCTACGCTATGCGGGTAGTTTTTTCCGCAAAGCAGGCTTGGGCAAAGATGTCACCAATAAATTCCTCGGCGGTCTGCCGGGTATTCAAAAAGAAGGCTGCGATGGGCTTATTACCTCGGCTGAATTTATTCTGCACAGAATGCCTGAAAAGATTCGCACAGTCTGTTTGGAATTCTACGGTACAGATTTACACGAAGCCGTGCCTGCCATTGTCGAAATTAAAGACACACTCGACAATAACCCCGATGTTCTACTCGCAGGTTTAGAGCATTTAGATGAACGCTATGTCAAAGCGGTCAAATACACCCCCAAAGGAGCAAGAGGCATATTGCCTAAAATGGTGCTAATTGCGGATATTGTCAGCGATGATGACGATGCGGTTTCTGCGGCTGCTTCTGAAGTTATTAGGCTTGCCAATCAACGCAATGCTGAAGGGTTTACTGCCACTAGCCCCGAAGCAAGGCGGTCATTCTGGCTTGACCGTGCAAGAACCGCTGCGATTGCTGCTCATACCAATGCCTTTAAAATCAATGAAGATGTGGTAATCCCGCTGCATAATTTAGCTGCTTATAGTGAGGGCATTGAGAAAATTAATATTCGTCAATCCATGCTCAATAAATTGCAAACCATTGATGCCATGCTTGACTGCTTACAAGGCGATCAACCTGAACTGCGACAAATTGCCAATTATGAGGACAGCCAAGAAAATGACGAAATTCTACAAGCAAAAATCGACAATGCCGTACAGCATCTAAACACGCTAAAACAACGCTGGACCGCCATTTTAGATAATTTTGAAACCCCCGCTTCAGACTGCCAACACCTGCTTTCAAAAGAAGAACAAAGCCGCTGCCGCCCCAACGATAAGCTGATCAATCTATTATTGCGTCGAGATGTACTGATTTCCTATCGCAATGAAGTTAGAAAGCCATTACAGCAAATTTTCGTTGGCAATAATCTCAAGCCTTTGCGGGAAAACATCGTCCAAATCCATAAAAAATACCGCAATCGTCGCCTATTTATTGCCCTGCACATGCACGCGGGTGATGGCAATGTGCATACCAATATCCCCGTTAATTCCAATGATTATGACATGATGAATGAGGCGGAGCATTTGGTCGATGAAATCATGGAATTAGCTCAATCACTCGATGGCGTTATCTCAGGCGAACACGGTATTGGGCTAACTAAAATGCAATATTTGCAGAAGGAGATTAGCCAAGCCTTTGCCGATTACAAGCAAAAAATCGACCCTAACGGGCATTTTAACAAAGGCAAATTAATGCCAGATTCGGGTTTGCAAAAGGCTTATACTCCCTCACTACGCCTTGTTGAGCGGGAAACCATCGTGCTAGAAAATGATGAACTGGGCAAACTCAATAATGATATTAAAGACTGCCTCCGCTGTGGAAAATGCAAGCCAGTCTGCACCACGCATATTCCGCGAGCTAATCTGCTGTACTCCCCGCGTAATAAAATTCTCGCAACAGGCTTGAGTATTGAGGCGTTTTTGTATGAGGAGCAAACCAAACGCGGCATTTCCATTCGACATTTTGACGAGATGAACGATGTTGCCGACCATTGCACCATCTGTCACAAATGCTTCACCCCTTGCCCTGTTAATATTGACTTTGGTGATGTCAGTGTGCGAATGCGTAAATTGCTAAAAGAACGGGGTTTAAGAAAAAGTAGTCTCGTCACGCAAGCCTCCATGATGTTCTTGAATGCAAGCGACCCAAGCACCATTAAATTAGCTCGTACAGGAATAATTCGAATAGGCTTTAAAGCTCAAGCCTTTGGGCATCGAGCTTTAAAAACATTCGGTGCATTCAAAAAGAAAAAGCAACCTGCAAAAACCATCGGCAAGCCTAAGATTACCGAGCACGTCATTGAATTTGTTAAAAAACCATTGCCAAGCGATGTGCCTAGTAAAACCATGCGAGCGATGCTGGGCTTAGAAGATAACAAAGTCATTCCTATTTTGCGTGATGCAAAAAAGACCAGCAAAAACAGCGATGCTGTCTTTTATTTCCCCGGTTGTGGCTCCGAACGCTTATTTAGCCAAGTTGGTATCGCAACACTGGCAATGCTGCACTACGTCGGCACAACCACTGTACTACCCCCAGGCTATCTTTGCTGTGGCTATCCGCAAAATGCAGGCGGTGATACCGAGCGAGCTTCACAAATTTCAACCGAAAACCGTGTTTTATTTCATCGCATCGCTCACGCATTGAGCTATCTCAATATCAAAACGGTCATCGTCTCCTGCGGAACCTGTATGGATCAATTGCTAAAATATGAATTCCAACGCATCTTCCCTGACTGTCGCTTATTAGATATTCATGAATACCTAATGGAAAAAGACGTGAAAATACAAGGAATTAAAGGGCAACAATACCTGTATCACGAACCCTGCCACACACCGATGAAAATCCACAACTCCATCGACGTTGCTCAAAAATTGCTCGGCAATCAACAAATCACCCTATCCGACCGCTGCTGTGGCGAAGCAGGAACCTTTGCCGTCAGCCGCCCCGACATCGCCACACAACTACGCTTCCGCAAAGAAGAAGAGCTGAAAAAAGGCATAAAAGCCTTCATAGGCAAAGAAAAAGCCCAACAAAACGACGTAAAAATACTCACCTCCTGCCCCGCCTGCCAACAAGGGCTATCCCGCTACCAAAGCACAACAGGCTTGCAAACCGACTATATTGTTGTTGAACTTGCCAAACACATATTAGGCAACAAATGGCGAGAGGATTTTGTGAAAAAAGCCGTAAATGGAGGGATTGAAAAGGTACTATTGTAAATAAATGTCTGAGTACTGATAAAAGGGAAAAAATGAAACTTTTTCCCTTTTATATTAATTAATCAAGCTCGCTTAAACGCAGCTAAACCTGGGTAGGAGGCATTGCTGCCGAGCTCTTCTTCGATTCGCATTAATTGATTGTATTTTGCGATACGGTCTGAGCGTGATAATGAACCTGTTTTGATTTGCCCTGCGTTGGTTGCCACGGCTAAATCGGCGATAAAGGTATCTTCGGTTTCGCCAGAGCGATGTGAGATAACCGCCGTGTAGTCATTATCATGTGCCATTTTTATGGCATTGAGAGTTTCGGTTAGTGTGCCGATTTGATTGAATTTAATGAGGATTGAGTTGGCGATATTGTTTTCAATTCCGCGTGTGAAGATTGATGTATTGGTTACAAATAAGTCATCGCCGACTAATTGCACTTTATCGCCTAGCGTTTCGGTTAGGTGCTTCCAACCGTCCCAGTCGTTTTCTGCTAGACCGTCTTCAATCGTTAGGATGGGGTATTTATTGACCCAATCGACCAAATAATCGGTAAACCCTGCGGCATCAAATGAGCGTCCTTCTGAGGCAAGGGTGTATTTGCCGTCTTTATAGAATTCCGAGCTGGCACAGTCTAAGCCAAGATACACGTCTTTGCCCGCTGTAAAGCCTGCTTTTTCAATGGCTTCTAAGATGACTTCAATTGCCGCTTCATTTGAGGATAAGTCAGGTGCAAAACCGCCTTCATCGCCGACTGCAGTGTTTAAACCTTGTTTGGCAAGCACGGATTTTAGGTTATGAAAAACTTCTGCACCGTAGCGGATGGCTTCTTTTAAACTGCTTGCCCCAACGGGTAGAATCATAAATTCTTGGAGATCAACACTGTTATCCGCATGTTCACCACCATTGATGATATTCATCATGGGAACAGGCATTTTGTAAGATTCACCATTGCCAAGGTATTGATAAAGCGGCAATTGTTTTTCATTGGCAGCAGCAACGGCTGTGGCGAGAGAAACCGCGAGCAAAGCATTGGCTCCTAAACGCTCTTTGGATTCTGTGCCGTCTAAATCAATCATTTTTTGATCAATTTCAGCTTGATCAAAAACATTCATACCGACAACCGCATCGGCAAGCTCCGTATTCACATTGTTGACAGCAGTTTGTACGCCTTTGCCCAAATAGCGATCACCGCCATCGCGTAGTTCTAAGGCTTCACGTTCCCCAGTGGATGCCCCTGATGGTGCAATCGCCCTGCCTTTTACACCACTTTCTAATATAACATCGGCTTCTACCGTTGGATTTCCACGAGAATCGATGACTTCTCTTGCATGTACTTTTACGATTTCTGACATGTTAGCTCCAGTTAAAAGTTCTAAAATTCAATTTATCAATAGTTTACTGTCGCTTTATGTTATTTTTATGACAAAAAACTGTTTTTTTATCGTTTACCCGATTGACTATAACCTGAATCCGTGGCTTCAATGCGGATAAGAGAGCGTAAGATATTGGTTTCACAGTGGATTTTAAAAAATCTTAGCTTCACCCTTAGGTTAAGCGGGCATTTTTTAAACCGCTGTGGAATCAATAGCTTATGCTATCTGCCGTAGTGAAGTCACGGATTCAGGTTCAATGTATCTTCCATCAATGGCTTAGATTTCACCAATTGATCTAGCTCTTGCAAGGTTTTTAGCATTTCTTCCATGCGATCTAATGGCCATGAATTAGGGCCATCGCTTAATGCTTCATCGGGATTGGGATGAGTTTCCATAAATAGCCCTGATACGCCCGCAGCAATGGCGGCTCTGGCAAGCACAGGCACATGCTGACGCTCTCCGCCCGAGCAACTGCCTTGCCCACCGGGGAGTTGTACCGAATGAGTTGCATCAAATACGACGGGGGCTTGGGTTTCTCGCATGGTTGCTAAGCCACGCATATCGGATACTAAATTGTTATAGCCGAATGAATAACCTCGCTCGCAGACCATAATTTGTTCATTACCCGTTGCTCTGGCTTTTTCCACAACATTTGCCATATCCCAAGGAGCCATAAATTGCCCTTTTTTAATATTGACGGGGATGCCGCAGCTTGCAACTGCTTGAATAAAATTTGTCTGGCGGCATAAAAAAGCAGGGGTTTGCATGACATTAACAACATCTGCAACTTCATCAAACGGCGTGTCTTCATGCACATCGGTCAATACAGGAAGCTCTAGCTCGGTTTTGATTTTCTCTAAAATCCGCAAGCCTTCTTCTAAACCAGGCCCTCGAAAACTATTGTGAGATGAGCGATTGGCTTTATCAAACGATGATTTGAAGATAAAAGGAATCGATAGCTTATCGGTAATGTTTTTTAGCGTTTCCGCTGTTTGCATATTCAGCGATTCACTTTCAATCACACAGGGGCCTGATATTAAAAAGAAAGGCTGGTCAATGCCGACCTTCCAGTATCCTAATTGCATACTCATCCTTGCTGTCCTTTTTGATTCTTATAGACTAAAGCGGCCTGAACATAACCCGTGAATAAGCTATGCCCTGAGCGTGGGCGTGAGGTAAATTCAGGGTGGAATTGACAGGCGAGAAACCAAGGATGATCTTCTAACTCAATCATTTCTACCAAGCTACCGTCTTCTGAGGTACCAGAAACTTTTAGACCAGCCGCTTCTAACGTCTCTTTGTATTGATTATTAAATTCGTAGCGATGGCGATGACGTTCGATAATTCGACTTTTCCCTTCATACATTTTTTGAGCCAATGAGCCATCTTTTAATACACAAACCTGACCACCTAATCGCATCGTACCACCTTTATTAGAGGCTTCATCACGCTTTTCTGTTGTACCATCCTTAGTTTGCCATTCAGTGATTAAGCCAATCACAGGATTCTCTGTTTTTTGATTAAATTCTGAGCTATGGGCATCCTCTAAACCTGCACGATGCCGTGCATATTCAATAACAGCAACTTGCATACCTAAACAAATACCTAGATATGGCACATGATTTTCACGGGCATATTGTGCAGCAGAGATTTTGCCTTCAACGCCACGTTCACCAAACCCACCGGGTATTAAAATGGCATCGACTTTATTGAGAATATCAATACCATCTTTCTCTATTTCTTCTGAATCAATATATTCAATTTTAACACGGGTCTGTGTTTGAATACCGGCATGCGTTAATGCTTCATTTAATGACTTATACGACTCGGTTAAACCAACATATTTCCCAACCATACCAATCGTGACTTCAGACTTAGGAAATTCCATCGCATGACAAACCGCTTCCCAGTCTGATAAATCGGCTTCTGGCACATTTAAACCTAAACGTTTAACAACAATCTCATCTAACTTTTGTGAATGTAACCACAGTGGGATTTTGTAGATATTGTCAACATCAACGGCTGAAATAACCGCTTTTTCATCCACATTCGTAAATAAAGCAATTTTTCTACGCTCATTCTCCTTAATTTTTTTCTCACTACGACATAGCAATATATCAGGCTGAATACCAATTGAGCGAAGCTCTTTTACCGAATGCTGAGTTGGCTTGGTTTTAATTTCTCCCGCAGCGGCTAAATAGGGGACTAAGGTCAGATGTATAAACAGGGCATTATTTTTGCCTTCTTCCACGCCCATTTGACGGATGGCTTCCATAAACGGTAGCGACTCAATATCACCAACTGTGCCACCAATTTCAACAAGGGCAATATCCGCATCACCTGCTCCTGCTCGTACTGACTCTTTAATCTCATTGGTAATGTGTGGAATAACCTGTACTGTCGCACCAAGATAATCCCCTCTGCGTTCTTTTTTAATCACACTAGAATAAATACGACCGGTGGTAAAATTATTTAATTGCGTCGCAGTAAAACCAACAAAACGCTCATAATGTCCTAAATCTAAATCAGTCTCTGCTCCATCTTCTGTTACAAACACTTCCCCATGCTGAAAGGGACTCATGGTTCCAGGATCTACATTAATATAAGGATCCAACTTCATCATAGTTACTTTCAGCCCGCGTGCTTCCAGAATTGCTCCTAAAGAAGCAGCTGCAATGCCTTTCCCTAACGATGATACAACGCCACCTGTAACAAAAATATATTGAGTCATTTGATTCTTAACTGGTGAGATTTAAAGGACTGAATGCTATCACAGGAATAAATCAGATTGCTATTTTAATAGAATATTTTATTTACAACTTAGCTTGCTAACTTATGCTATAAATGCCATAAGGAACCAATAAAAGGACAGTATAAATGGCCAAGAGCATGACAGCTTTTGCATATAAGGAAGTCTCAGGTGAATACGGTACTTGCATCTGGGAGATCCGCTCGGTTAATCACCGTTATCTAGATATTCGTATTAACCTACCGCCTGAATTCCGTAGTCAAGAAAGTCATTATTATGAGCAAATAAAATCTCGATTGAAACGAGGAAAAGTTGATGCTAATTTGCGTTTCACCACTAACAGCGAAGCTCAAAATAATATCACTGTTAATGAGCCACTTGCCCGTGCTTTAATTATTGCCACTCGTCAGGTAGAAGGGCATATTGAAAATCCTAAGCCAATTAATGCCCTTGATATACTTAATTGGCCAGGTGTTGCTCAAGAAATCGCTATCGACACTAGCCTAGCTTTTAAACCTGCTAAACAACTACTCGATGACACACTTGAGGAATTGATTGATACCCGACTGCGTGAAGGCAAGCGGCTTGCTGAATTTATTTTCCAACGCTGTGATCAAATTGCCGAAATTATTGTACGAATCCGCAAAAATCGTCCGCAAATTATTATTAATCTACGCGAGAAACTGCTCAAACGCATACAAGAACTCAATATCACAACCGATAATGATCGTTTAGAGCAAGAATTAGTCTTATTAGCTCAACGCTTAGACGTTGATGAAGAACTTGATCGCCTAATGGCTCATTTGGATGAAATCAACGATATATTAGAACGGGACGAAGCCATCGGCAGGCGTTTGGATTTTTTAATGCAAGAGCTTAACCGTGAGGCTAACACACTTGCATCAAAATCGAACGATGCTGAAACAACACAATTAGCTGTTGACTTAAAAGTGTTAATTGAACAAATGCGGGAACAAATTCAAAATCTAGAATAATTTCAAACTATCTCAGGATGAGATAGAACTGTAACTTTTAAATTAATACGATCCAATACTATATGATGTTTCTCATCAATGATATTCCAGTGAGAAGCGACACAACAAGGGTAATTAGGAGCCTTAAATGTAATTTTAATTTCTGCTGATTCACCTATTTGAGTATCAGGAATTAAAATTTTATGTTGTTTTACTTTTAAATAAGGATATAAACCCATTTGTGATTTATCAATATGTCGAAGATGTAGATTTTTCCACTGTTTATTACTAAGGTTTAAAATTTTCCATTTTTGTACAAAATATTCTCCGGAGGCAACAACATTTTTTGAATACTGTTTAACTTCAACACCAAATAGTTGTTTATCGCGTATTAGCAACCCATATTTCATCTTCTTGCTCCCCTATCAGTATGTTATGTACATTTTAGAACACCTGATAAGAGCAAATATTACAACGCACCACAAGAGTCCAAATTTGGACCTTAAATAACAAAAATAACAACAGTGTCTTATGTAGACTTAAAAAAATGCTAATTATAAAGAAATAATTAAGATAGTTTTTATAGCCCCATGTTATGCAATTATTTTTTATTGCACAAAGGGGCATAAATACTAAACAGAATTGAATAACGTTTATGCTACAAATGCAACCCAATTATGAAAACGTTGCGGAGTCTTTACAATATCCCAAGCAATACAAGAGAAAGCATAACTACTTCCGAAATCTTCTTCAATATCATGTATAAGTAAATCAACACCCATCATGCGTTGATGAAAACGTATATCTTTTTGACGAATAACCATTAAAACAATATCAATATGATTTTTTATAGCAACGTCATAAATAGCCTTGTAATAATATTGCAGCAAATCAATTTTATGACCTGCAATAACAAACCGTCCAATTTCAACTAATTTTTTGCCTGATTGCCGATATTCCTTAACCATTTCAGCAAAATATTTATCTTCTGGTAAGCCTTTTTGGCTATCAAAAATTACCGTCCCTGTACTTTCTACTTTACCTTCATCTGTTTCAGAATAAACAACATAGGCTTGATCGTAATAAGGATCATTTTTAGCAATCTCAACACCTGGATAGGTATGGGAATATACTTTTTTCCTGAATTCAAGTACTTTAGCAAGTTCCTCATCAGATTGTACACATTTAAGCGATTTAGGAAGACATGGTGAAATGATTGGTGTTTGGTCGAACATTTGTTTACTCCGTTTTTAAATTTTGTATTCATAGAGTTGAGTTAAGTCCTAATCACAATAATTTAGACTAAAACAAAAACCGTAGCGTAGTACTTGCTGCTACTATCTTGGTAAAACGAATTTTTCTGAAACAAAGGATCAAAAAATAAAAATTAATACTATTATAAAATTTTGATCTCTTTCTGAAGCAAGCTAAGAAGTGATGAAAAAATGGTTATAGTCTTTTCTTGTTAAAAACATTTAATACACGCCAAAATATAACTTCAACTCACTGTTATCATAATTATTTCTCGTTTTTATTTGACATGCCATAAAATTAGACTAGTGTTAAGTTTCACGCTTTTTTAGAGATTATAAGGATATTAATTATGAATAAAAAATTCTTGCTTGCCATTTCTATTACTACACTACTGTCTTCTGTCCATGCTGCTAGTTTCGATTGTAAGAAAGCTTCTACATTTGTAGAAGAAAGCATTTGCAGTAATGAAAAAGCCTCTAAACTAGATGAAGATTTAGCATCGAAATATAAGGATGCTTTGGCTATCTCAAACAATCCTGAAGGCTTAAAGGCAGAACAAACATCATGGCTAAACATGGTTAGGAATAAATGTAAAACAGTGGAATGTATAAATAATGTAATGAAAGAACGTATTGCTGAATTATCAAAAAATTCATCGTCTAAATTAGTTTTTTCATCAAAAGATGGAAAATATGAATCAGAAGAAGGTGAATTAGAAATAACAACGTCAGAAGGTGAGACCTATTTTAAATTACTTATTGTTAATGCTAAAGGTAATACGGGAGAAGTAGAGGGAATTATAGAAATAAAAGATGATATAGCCACTTATAAAGATAAAGAACAAGACTGTATGTTACAATTTAAATTTGCAGAGGAGGAAATATCTATAATACAAGATGGTTCTTGTGAAATGGGGCTAGGCGTTACTGCTACAGGTTTATATAAGTCAAAAACTATGGCTAACTCAGCATCAGTAATTGGGAAAGTTGGAGACACTCTTGGTGATTTATTTTATTCTGAAAGTGAAACAACATTTAAAAAATATTGTAAAGCAGGGGAAGAAGAAAATGCAGGAAATATTTTATGTATAGCCAGAAATAAATCAGGGGAGGACAATCCAACAATTATTCATACCTTTACTGGCGAGTATGAAGGTCCTGATGGTGAACTACCTCCTTTAAGCATAGCTAAAAAATATACCTTATTATCAACAAAATAATTCTATATCTTTTGGAGCTATTAAATATAGCGAAATTAATTTATTAATTGATAAACTGTCTCACTATGCTAACAGCTCCATTTAAGATTATTTAAGCAAACATCCCCTTTAACATAAAGAAGAAAATAATTGATAATACAGCACCTGCAGGTAATGTAATAATCCATGACATAAAGATATTACCAACTACTCGTAAGTCTATTGATGCTATGCCTCTAGCAAAGCCAACACCTAATACAGCTCCAACTAAGGTATGTGTTGTTGATATTGGAATCCCTGTATAAGAAGCTAATACAACTGTTGTTGCTGCAGCAATTTCAGCAGAAAAACCCCGTGTTGGTGTAAGTTCAGTGATTTTTTTACCTACCGTTGCAATAACTTTATAACCAAATGTTGCCAAACCAATGACAATACCAAGACCACCTACTAATAATACCCAAGCAGGAATACCCGTTTTATTAGCAATATCTCCACCTGATGTAGCAATTCCAATAACAGCCGCCATAGGACCAACTGCATTTGCAACATCATTAGAACCATGTGCAAATGCCATTGCTGCTGCAGTAAAAATCATCATAATACCAAATATTTTTTCAACATTTGAAAAAGAAAATTGTTTATCATCTGATTTTCTAATTCTAACTTTACGGATTAATACTAAACCTAATATAGCAACCATTAGACCGATAATAACCGCAATCATAAGCCCTTGTCCGTCTGATAAATCTAAACCAATATGCTTAAGCCCTTTCTTTATCGTCACTAATGAAATAACAAACCCCACCATAAAGAGATAAATAGGACCATATTTTATTGCATTCCTTAAAGGATCATTGGTATTTAGAATGAGTTTTTGAATACTGGTAAAGACTAAAAAAGCAATTGTTCCCGCTAAAAGAGGGGAAACAACCCAACTCATAACAATTGTTCCAACTTTTCCCCAACTAACAGCCTCCATTCCTACACCAACAGCCGCAAACCCAACAACAGCACCTACGATACTGTGTGTTGTTGATACTGGCCAACCTTTATGTGAGGCGACTAATAACCATGTCCCTGCTGCTAATAAGGATGCTAACATTCCCCAAATTAATAAATTTGGTTCATGTTGAAAAGGTGCTGAATCTATTATCCCTTTACGAATCGTTTCAGTAACTTCACCACCTGCTAGATAAGCACCTGAAAATTCAAATATTGCGGCAATAATAACGGCTTGTTTTAGTGTAATTGCTTTCGAACCAACTGATGTTGCCATTGCATTTGCCACATCATTAGCCCCAATTCCCCATGCCATAAATAAGCCAAATATGGCAGCTAAGAGGATATAAATCATGTTAATATCTTGTAAAAAGTCCATCACGTCTTCTCCTCTTTAGCGAGCTAACATAAGCTGTAAACGACTACCAACTTTTTGAGCATCATCGGCAACACGACCAACCCACTCAATCAAACGGTAAGTAAACATAACATCTGTTGCACGAAGTTCATCTTCTAAAGTAAACAACACATCACGGAGCTGACGTTGTAATTTATCTGTTTCTGACTCAATACTGTCTAATTTACTAATCATCTCTTCAACATGATCCACTTCTAAACCTCTAAAGCCTGTTTCAACCAGCTTATCTAATTCATGGATAATGTTTCTTGCCTGTTCTACTGCATCAATACAACGCTGCCCATAAGGAATAAATAATTCATGCATTTGCTTAGGTAGTGTCATTTTTCTACCCATAATTAATGAAGCTATATCCTTTGCTTGATTTGCAATACTATCCTGCATTAATAAAACATCGAGTAAATCACGGCGATCAACAGGCATAAATAAGCCTTTAGGAAGATGGTGACGAAGTTCTTTTTTCATCACATCTGCTTTATGTTCCCCATCTGCAATTTTTTTAGCTGCTACTGCTATTTTTTTAGTGTCTTCATCAATAAGCCCAGCAAATAGTGGCTCAAGGTTTTTAACGCTGTCATATACAACCGTCATATGTTGCTGCAAAGGTCGAATGGGTGATGTCCCAAATAACCCTGACATATAAGGCTTAGTCGGCATAAAAATTTCCTCTCGTAATTATTCAATTGCGGGTATTATTTAGCAGAAATATTACACTTTTATGACAAATTCGAGGTTGTGCAAAATGCCAGTGATTTTAATTGTTGAGGATGAAAAGCCCATTCGAGATATGTTTCGTTTTGCTACATTAAAAACCGATTTTGAGTTAATCGAAGCAAAAGATGGTAAAAGCTTATGGCAAATACTTGACCAACATACCCCAGACTTAATTTTAATGGACTGGATGTTACCAGATACTAATGGCATCAAATTAACCAAACAACTTAAAGCAGAAGAAATTTACGCTGATATTCCTATTATCATGCTCACTGCTCGTGTAGAAGAACAGGATAAAATTACAGGTTTAGATGCAGGAGCTGATGATTATGTTGTCAAACCTTTTTCACCGTTAGAGTTAGTTGCACGTATTAAAGCCGTATTACGTCGTACCAAAAAAGAAACGAACAACACTGAATTACGAATTGCTGATTTAATACTCGACACGGCTAGTCATCAGGTTAGCCTACAAAACCATAATATTGACCTTGGACCTAAAGAATATCGTTTATTAAAATATTTTATGGAAAACCCTAATCGTGTATTTACTCGTTCACAATTAATGGATCGACTTTGGGGGAGAAATACTTATGTGGAAGAACGTACCGTCGATGTACATATCGGACGTTTACGCAAGGTGTTAGCTCCTTACCGATATGATAAATTTATACAAACAATACGTGGAACAGGTTATCGTCTAGCAGAGAAAAGTAATGCAAACTTATAGTAAGCAAGCAGTTAAAGAAGAACTCACTTGGTTCTTTTTAATTGTTTTTATTAGTCTAGTTATTGGTTATTTAACAGAAAGTGTCGGTTTAAGTTTTAGCCTATCTCTTGTTATTTATTTACTATTGCATTTTAAACAAGCTTGGAAAGTACTCACTTGGTTATCCTATAAATCAGCTACGCCCATTCCAAGTACACATGGCGTTTGGGGTTTATTTGTTCAACAAGCCATAAAAACTGAAAAGAAAAATAAAAAGCATAAAAAACGTTTAAGTGCCTTAGTCAAACGCTTTCATGAAGTTTTAGCTGCTATGCCCGATGCCATTGTAATTTTAGATGAATTTGGTGGTATCGAATGGTTTAATGAGTCAGCAAAACATATATTACAAATGAATCAAGTAGACTCTATTGGTCAACATATCACCCGTTGTATCAATAATAAGAAATTTGCTCAATATTATAACCACAAAGATTTTTCTCACTCTATCGATATAGAATCCCCTTTTGATGCAGATATATCACTTAACTTTCGTATTGCTCCCTATGGCAAAAAGAAACAACTATTATCTGCCCGTGATACAACACGAATGCGTCAATTAGAAGGTGTGCGTAGCTTATTTGTTGCTAATGTCTCACATGAGTTACGCACACCACTTACTGTCATTTCAGGCTATTTAGAGTTACTTTCTGATAGAGATAATGATCCTATGCTAAATCCAATTTATCAACAAATGTCACTGCAGACAGATCGCATGACCACACTGCTTGATGATTTATTGATGCTATCTAACTTAGAAAACCAGCAAGAAGCCATCAACGATATTATCTGTATCGCTGCTATGATTAAAGATATTCACCGCGAGGCTCAAATATTTAAAGGTGAGCAACATTACAGTATCCATTGCGACATAGATAATCACTTGAATATTCAAGGTAATGCTAAAGAAATACATAGTGCTTTTAGTAATCTCGTTACTAATGCCTTACGCTACACACCCTCAGGTGGAGAGATAAAAATCACTTGGAAGAAGCAACAAAATACTGCTCAATTTAGTGTACAAGATAATGGTATTGGTATAGAAGAAAAACATATCAATCGCCTTACCGAACGTTTTTACCGTGTTGATAAAGGACGCTCTCGTAGTACAGGTGGAACAGGGCTAGGGCTTGCCATTGTTAAACATGTTATGTTAAAGCATGATGCAAAATTAGATATCAAAAGTAAATTTGGCAAGGGAAGTTGTTTTACTTGTATCTTCCCTAAAGAACGGATCGTAATACAAAAAATTTGAGTAAACCAAATTTATTAGGTATTTTTTATATTATTGCCACTCAGTATAATTTACATACTGAGTAGCTACAATCTTTCTTTATGCAAACAACCAAGGGGCTTCTTGCTTGCGGCGTTCTTCGTAGGCTTTGATGGCATCGGCGTGTTGTAGGGTTAAGCCAATATCGTCTAAGCCATTTAACATGCAGTATTTGCGGAATTCGTCAATCTCGAAAGGATACACCGTGCCGTTAGGTGTGGTAACTTGCTGATTTTCTAGGTCGATGTTTAATTCATAGCCTGCGGTGATTTCTTTAAATATCGCATCGACAACATCGGCATTTAGAGCAATCGGTAACAAGCCATTTTTAAAGCTATTATTGAAGAATATATCCGCAAAGCTTGGGGCAATAACGGCTCGGATACCATAGTCAGTTAATGCCCAGACGGCATGTTCACGCGATGAGCCACAGCCAAAGTTTTCGCGTGCAATTAAGATAGAGCCGCCTGCATAGTCGGGATTATTGAGTACAAAATCTGGATTGATTCGGCGGGTGCTGTGATCCATATCAGGTTCACCTGCATCAAGATACCGCCAGTCATCAAATAAATTCACGCCAAAGCCAGAGCGTTTAACGGATTTCAAATATTGTTTGGGAATAATGGCATCCGTATCCACATTTGGACGATCAAGCGGAATAACTTTGCCTTGGTGTACTGTAAACTTTTCCATATTAAAGGCTCCTTACATCAGTGAAGTGACCTGTCACCGCTGCGGCGGCTGCCATTGCGGGGCTAACTAAATGTGTGCGTCCGCCCTGCCCTTGGCGACCTTCAAAATTGCGGTTAGAGGTCGAGGCACAACGCTCTTGTGGTTCTAGGCGGTCGGCATTCATCGCTAAGCACATAGAGCAGCCCGGATTCCGCCATTCAAAGCCTGCTTCGATGAGTATTTTGTCCAAGCCTTCTGCTTCTGCCTGTTGTTTCACAAGCCCCGACCCCGGTACAACCATCGCTAATTTGATGTTATCCGCGACTTTTCGTCCTTTTACGATTTCCGCTGCTGCACGAATATCTTCAATTCGCGAATTGGTGCATGAGCCAATAAAAACCTTATCGACCTGAATACTGTCAATCGGCATTCCAGCTTCCAAGCCCATATAATCCAATGCGGCGTTGATTGCATTACTTTTGACCGCATCAGCTTCATCATCAGGATTTGGAACGCTCGCATTAATCGGCAATACCATTTCAGGCGAGGTTCCCCATGTCACTTGTGGCTCAATATCGGCTGCATTTAATGTAACAACTTTATCAAAAACCGCATCCGCATCAGATTTTAGCTCTTTCCAAGCGGCAACGGCTTGCTCCCATTGTTCCGCTTTTGGAGCATAGGGGCGATCTTTTATATAGTCGATGGTTTTATCATCAACTGCAATCATCCCCGCTCTTGCACCCGCTTCGATTGCCATATTGCAAACCGTCATACGACCTTCCATTGATAAATCTTCAATCGCCTCGCCTGCAAATTCAATGGCATAGCCTGTGCCGCCTGCAGTGCCGATTTTGCCGATAATCGCTAATACAATATCTTTCGCAGTCACCCCTTTGCCGACATGCCCATCAACACGAATGAGCATATTTTTCATTTTTTTCTGAATTAAGCACTGCGTTGCCATTACATGCTCAACCTCAGACGTGCCGATACCATGAGCCAATGCCGCGAACGCTCCATGCGTTGAGGTATGCGAATCACCACAGACAACTGTCATTCCCGGTAAAGTTGCTCCCTGCTCAGGTCCAATCACATGGACGATCCCCTGCCGTTGGTCGCCCATTTTAAATTCAGTAATACCAAAGCTTTCGCAGTTGCTATCTAACGTATCAAGCTGAACTTTTGCAACGGGGTCAGTAATGCCATTTTCTAAACCTGTAGTGGGGACATTGTGATCCGCTACAGCAAGAATTGAATCCGCCCGCCATAAATCACGCCCTGCCATGCGTAGCCCTTCAAAGGCTTGTGGGGAAGTTACTTCATGAACCAAGTGTCTGTCGATATACAATAAGCATGTGCCATCATCTTCCTGACGAACCACATGAGCATCCCAGACTTTATCGTATAATGTTTTTCCTGCCATAAATCACCGACGTTTGTTTTTATTTGTAGGGGGGCTAATGCTACGCCATGTGAGGTTTATGGGCAATATTGCATAAGGATTCATTTTTCTACCATAAAAAATAAAAACTATACCGATTATTGATAATTTCTTACTGGGGAAAAAGTATTTCTTGTAAAATCCCTAGCCACTAAAATTTTAATAATAGGTTTTTAGTTTTATGCGAAAAGGTATCATCTTAGCGGGAGGAAGTGGCACTCGCTTACACCCCTTGACTCAGGTTGTCAGTAAGCAGCTTATGCCTGTTTATGACAAGCCGATGATTTATTATCCCTTATCGGTATTAATGCTGTCTGGTATTCAGGATATTTTGATTATCACCACACCACAGGATCAGGCGGCTTTTCAGAATTTATTGGGAGATGGTTCAAATTGGGGATTAAATCTACAATATGCTATTCAGCCTGAGCCAAATGGTTTAGCCGAGGCATTTATTATTGGTGAATCGTTTATTGCTGATGATGAAGTTACGCTAATCCTTGGTGACAATATCTACTATGGCGAAGGTTTGCCAAGTCGTTTGCAAACGGTTGCTAAAGAAACCGAGGGTGCAACCGTCTTTGGTTATTATGTTAAAGACCCTGAACGCTATGGTGTGGTTGATTTTGATGATCAAGGTAAAGCCTTGAGTATTGAGGAAAAACCTGAAAAGCCAAAGTCTAATTATGCCGTTACAGGGCTTTATTTTTATGACAATGATGTCGTGGAAATTGCTAAGGCAGTACAGCCATCGCATCGAGGTGAATTAGAAATCACCGATGTCAACCAAACCTATCTTGAGCAAGGTCGCCTCAGAGTTGAGATGCTTAAACGTGGTACAGCGTGGCTTGATACGGGTACGCATGCCTCCTTATTAGATGCGGCTAATTATATTCGTATTATTGAGGAGCGTCAGGGGCTTAAAATTGCTTGCCCTGAAGAAATTGCATGGCGTATGGGATATATTACAACTGAACAATTATTAGCACTTGCTGATCCACTTAAAAAAAGTGGTTATGGTCAATACCTCAACGATATTGTGAAATAATGAAAATAATAAACACTTCCATTCCTGACGTAAAAATTATCGAGCCTACGGTTTTTGGTGATGAGCGAGGCTTCTTTTTAGAAAGCTGGAATCAAGCTAAATTCGCTGAATTAGGACTTGATGTTGATTTTGTGCAAGATAATCACAGCCGTTCCAGCCAAGGCATTTTGCGTGGTTTACACTATCAACTAAATCATACGCAAGGGAAATTAGTGCGAGTCACTACGGGGCGTGTCTATGATGTCGCTGTTGATATTCGCAAATCTTCACCGACTTTTGGGCAATATGTAGGCGTTGAACTGAGTGAAGAAAATCACCGTATGCTGTGGGTTCCACCACAATTTGCTCATGGTTTTTATGTACTGAGTGATTTTGCAGATTTCTTATATAAATGTACGGATATTTATGATCCTGGCTCCGAGCAAACGATTATCTGGAATGATAAGACCATCGGTATTGATTGGGGATTAGTCAACAATGCTCCACCTCTTTTATCTGAAAAAGATAAAAATGGTTTACCGCTCAGTAATGCAATTGTGTTTGATTAACAGGTGATGATATGGGAAAAAAGATTCTTATCACAGGAGCATCAGGGCAATTAGGCTATGAATTACAACGCTCAGTACCGACAAATTATCAACTTATTTGCACCGATGTTGACCGCTTAGATATTTGTCAATCAGAGCAAGTTGAGCAATTTGTCGCAGAGTATCAGCCTGACGTGATTATCAATGCTGCCGCTTATACTGCGGTAGATAAGGCTGAAAGTGAAGACAAACTGGCGTGGAAAATCAATGAGCAAGGGGCTAAAAACCTAGCCATTACTGCAAGCGAGCATCAGGCACAAATTATTCAAATCTCAACCGATTTTGTTTTTGATGGCAAACAAAGCTCCCCTTATTTAGAGGAAGATTATACGGGTGAGTCCAGCAGTGTTTATGGTAAAAGCAAACACGCAGGGGAAAAGGCTGTTGTATCATTTGCCCCAAATAATAGCCTGATTATCCGAACCGCTTGGCTTTATTCGGCTCATGGTAATAATTTTGTAAAATCTATGTTAAAACTGATGCAAGAACGTGATTCTCTCGGTATTGTTGTGGATCAGATTGGCACACCTACATGGGCAAATACGCTAGCTCAGGTGATTTGGAAGCTAGAAGCAAAGCAGCAGAGCGGTTTTTTCCACTGTTCTGACAATGGCGTTGCAAGCTGGTATGACTTTGCAGTAGCCGTTCAACAGCAAGCTTTACAAAAAGGATTATTAAATACACAGATACCCATTAAAGCCATTCGTACACAAGATTACCCAACACCTGCCCAACGTCCTGCTTATAGCGTAATGGATAAACGCAAAACCGAACAAGCAATCGGCGAAACATTACCGCATTGGCAAAAAAGTTTGGACAAGATGTTGGATGAATTGATGGTTGAAAAAAATTAATAAATAAGCAAACAAAATATATGACTAATTACCAAGCTAAAAATCTACTTGTAACAGGCGGTGCTGGTTTTATCGGCACTAACTTTGTTTATTACTGGCTGGAAAACTATCCAGACTCCAAAGTTGTGGTCTTAGATGCGTTAACCTATGCAGGAAATAGAGCCAATCTTGACCCGCTAAACGACAATCCCAACTTTGTATTTGTGCATGGTGATATTTTAGATCAGGCTTTAGTTGAGACGTTATTGCTTGAGCATGAAATTGATACCATTGTGCATTTTGCCGCAGAATCACACGTTGACCGCTCTATTTATGGCCCTGATGCCTTCTTTAGAACCAATATTGACGGCACACATTCCATGCTAAAAGCGGCTAAAAAAGTCTGGATGGATGATGGGCATTTGCCTGATAATCATCGCTTCCACCATGTTTCTACCGATGAAGTTTATGGCACTTTGTCTGATACTGACCCTGCATTTACGGAAAATACACCGTATGCCCCCACCTCCCCTTATGCGGCGAGTAAAGCCTCATCTGATCATATCGTACGTTCCTACCATCACACTTACGGTATGAATATCAGTATTAGTAACTGCTCTAATAACTATGGGCCTTGGCAATACCCTGAAAAATTAATTCCACTGACTATCTCTAATTTAAAAGCGGATAAACCTGTGCCGATTTATGGCGATGGTTTACAAATTCGTGATTGGCTATATGTGGATGATCACAATCGTGGCATTGAGCTTATCTTGAATAAAGGGGCAGCAGGTGAGACTTATAACCTAGGTGGACATAATGAGCAGACAAATATTAGCTTAGTGCGATTACTTTGTTCTGCTATGGATGAAGCCTTCCCTGAAAAGGCTCCACACGATAGGCTGATTACCCATGTTAATGATCGCCCAGGTCATGATCGTCGTTATGCCGTTGATACCAAAAAAATAGTTACTGAATTAGGCTATCAACCTGTAGAAACTTATGAAACAGGCATTCAAAAAACGCTGGAGTGGTATTTAAATATGCTTGGCAAATGGCAAGTTAATGCTGTCTTATTCGGGGAACATTAGCCACTATGCAATGTAGAATTTGCGGAAATAGCCACGATAACCGTCAATATAAAGCCAAAGAAATGATGTTGGGCTTAGGTGATGAGCACCTCTATTTTGAATGCTCAAATTGTGGCTGCCTGCAAATTGCTGATCTTCCTGATAATCTGGCAGATTATTACCCTGATAATTATTATTCCTACAAAAAAAATAGCCATGCTAACCCCATTAAACGATGGCTAACGAAATTACGCGATGGCTATGCGGTAATGGGTGAGCATGGCTTATTAGGGCGTTTAATTCACCTTGCTTCGCCTGAACCTAAATTAAGCACATTAAAACCATTAAAGCTTAAAAAATCCTCAAAAATTATGGATGTAGGCTGCGGTGCAGGTAATTTGCTGTTTTCATTAAAAGAAATTGGCTTTCAACATTTACTTGGCATTGATCCCTTTAATGAAGCAGATATTCACTATGAGAACGGTTTAAGCATTGAAAAAAAATCTATCCAGGAAGCTACTGGCAAGTGGGATTTAATTATGTTCCACCATTCATTTGAGCATGTGTTTGATCAAGCTGAAGTTCTGCAAAAAGTTCATCAGTTGCTAGATGATAATGGGCAATGCTTGATTCGTATTCCAACCGTGTCATCGTATGCGTGGATGCACTATGGCTTGAACTGGGTTCAGCTAGATGCTCCACGCCATTTATTTTTGCATTCTGTCGAAAGTATGCGGCAACTGGCGGAAAAAAACGGTTTCGCTTTGCAGCAAGTCATTTATGATTCTAATGCTTTGCAATTTTGGGGCAGTGAGCAATATCAGCAGAATATTCCGTTAAGGGATAAACGCTCCTATGCTGAAGGCATAAAACACTCGATTTTCACTAAAAAAGATATTAAAAACTTTGAAAAACGAGCGAAAGAGCTTAATGCTCATGAGCAAGGCGACCAAGCCGCTTTTTATCTTCGTAAAATATAGAGACTAAGACATGCCGCAAAAGAAAATTCTTGCAATTTCCTCACCTGGCGGACATTGGATTCAACTTAATAAAATCTGTGATGGCTTGCTAAAACAGCAAGATTGTAAGATTGTTTATGCGGTTCCTGCGGCTTTGTTTCAATCCAAGCAAGCAGATAAAAAACTCTACAATATCGTCGATGTAAGTGCTGATAATAAGCTCATGCTAATCCCCTGTGCAATACAAGTGCTTTATATTTTGTTAAAAGAACGCCCTGATACGGTCATCTCAACGGGTACAGCTCCGGGGGTTGTTACCATGTTGCTTGCCAAATTTTTGCGGATTAATCGAATTTGGGTGGATAGTATTGCCAATGTTAAGCAGCTTTCTCGCTCTGGGCGAATGGTAAAAAATCATGTCACCATTTTTTTAACGCAGTGGCAACATTTAGCGGATGATAAAGCTCAGTTTAAAGGAGCGATTTTGTGATTTTTGTTGCAGTTGGCACACAGTTTCCATTTGATCGCATGATTCGTATTGTCGATGAGTGGGTGGGTGACAATAATGAATCTGCCTTTGCTCAAATCGCCGAAGGGAAATACATTCCTAAAAATATGCAGTGGAAAGCATTTATTGATGCAGATGAATATAATCGGCGTGTCGAACAAGCTGATTTAGTGGTTGCTCATGCGGGCATGGGGAATATTATTACCGCTCGTGAAAAACAAGTACCGATTATTGTGATGAATCGTCAATATAAACTCGGTGAACATCGTAATGATCATCAAGCCGATGGGCTTAAATGGATGGATAAATTAACTGGCGTTTATGCGGCTCCGAATAATAAACGCTTGATTGACTTATTAAATCGCTACAAAACCTTGGAGAAACCAACACCTAGCGATAATCAACGCCAAAATGATTTAATTCAATTTATTGCTTCGTGCTTGTAGTGGTTTATTATGAATTGCCTTTCTTTTCCTCTAAATTTAGCTTATGAAAAATAACGATAAGCTCCTTCTGCACAGTCTCTTTTCAATTATTGCTCGTTTTATTGGGGTCGGTCTTAATTTTTCTTTGCGTATTTTAATGACTCGCACACTGGCACGACCTGAAGCGGGGGTTTTATTTTTATTAATGACTTTTATTCCGGGCGTTTCTTTACTTAGCCGTATTGGGCTGGAGCAATTATTAATAAAGGAGGTCGCCAGCAGCAAGGCAGAAGATATTAGCTATCGTTCTGCATTTTTAAAAAACAGCTATGTCCTCACGTTTATTTGTTCGGTCATTATGACCTTATTATGGCTGGTCACGGCTCCTTATCTGCAACAGCAATTTTTTCATCACGAAATTTCATTGAGCAATTTACGCTGGGCAGGGGTTAGCCTGTTTTTTTTTAGCCTGTTAACCATCAATAGCTTTTATCTAAAGGCGATAAAAAGAACGATATTATCAGTCCTAATACAAAACGCCCTACCCGCTTCCTGCTTTCTGCTTATTGTTTTTTTATTTTGGAATGATTTTAGGCAAGAGCAGCACTTTATTCAGCTCTATATTGCATCACTGGTGATTGCAGGTATTGCTTCATTATTATTGACTTGGGGTTATTTTGAAAAAAGGCTTTCACAACTACCTAATAATGTGCCGAACTTGATGACAATGGCGAGGCAATCTTTCCCCTTAGCTCCTGTGTCTTATTTTTCTTTTTTTATGCTTTGGGCGGATACTTTGATGGTTGGTTACTTCCTAAATACCGCACAAGTCGCCTTATTTAACACCGCTGCAACCGTATCATTCGTCAGTTTATTCTTTTTAGGTGCTTTAGATTCAACAATTTACCCCCGCTTATTAAATATCGCCAAACAAGAGTCCGCAAAACTCAAGGCTTTTTTCTGGCAGGCAACTTTATTAGTCATTTTTGTCCTTTTGTCTGTTACTGTGCTGATGGCAGCGTTTTCTGCCCCTATACTTTCAGTGTTTAAGGAAGAGTATATTGCAGCACAGTCGAGTTTAATGATTTTATTGCTGGCTCAATTTTTACGAGCAACCAGTTTGACCTTCTCTTTTATGTTTATTATTCGAGAAAAAGTCCGTTATTTGAATATAATCCTTGTGCTTTCGTTAATCATTAACTTCATCAGCAATGTGATCCTGATAAAAATTTATGGCATGGAAGGAGCAGCGATAGCCACTTTAATTGCTAATGGATTTCTTGCATTTTCTGTTATGATAACTTTTTTCTATCAAAAATTACTTATTCCTGAAGCAGTATCTTCACTACGGCACAGTGAATAAGTTATTGATTTAGGTTATAGCTAACTACTTAGCGTAATTTATGCAAAGTAGTCAGTGGTTGATTCTTCGGGCTTAGGCAGCAAGGATGCTGACTTAGAGCTTACATGGATGTATTCACAGCGTCCCGAATAAGCAATCATTGACTACCTTTACCATTAATTTCGCTAAGTAGTTACGGTTACAGAACAAATAGTAGCGACAACACATGCCTAGCATTTTAATCATCTTATTTATTCTCTCAATTTTTATTCCTGTCGAGTTTCACGTTATGGCAGGAAGCTTACGCATTGAGCCTTATCGCGTTGTGCTAGGCATCGCGTTAATTTATAGCCTGCTCAATTTTCGTCGCTTATTAGAAGAAGCGGATCTCATTGATATTCTGCTATTTGCATTAGTTGGCTTGGTATTTATTAGTTTTGTTTATAATCATAATATTCAAAAAGCACTTGAGTCAACGGGTATTTATGCAATTGAAACACTAGGGGCTTTCTACCTCGCTAAAATGTGGATTACCACACCAAAACGCTTTTACACCATGCAAATCAGCTTTGTCGCTATTTTAGTATTGCTGTTTGGCTTTGGCGTTTACGAGAGCTTTTCACATCACCGCATTTTGCACGAATGGGCAAAAATGCTAACAGGGCATGATTCCTTAGATTATCGGCTTTATACACATTATTATGTAAGGCTAGGCATTCTCAGAGCAACCAATGTATTCGCTCACCCCATTCTTTACGGCACTATTGCCGCCCTATTTTTTCCATTTATGCTAATGCTGATGCTCTTTAAATTTAAAACACGTTATTTTGTCGGTGTGCTTGTTTTATTTTTATCCATGTTACTGACGCTGTCATCAGCCCCCTTATTATCACTTATCTTCCAAGGAACATCGGCAATTGTTGTAAGATTTTGGTATCAAGCACAACGCTTTTGGCTTGCTTTTGCAACTGTTTTCGTTGCTGGTGCAATCTTTTTACAAACATTCTCTAATCGTGGT
>JALWYT010000007.1:0-1301 GCA_026992705.1 Thiotrichaceae bacterium | reverse complement strand
CGTCACAGGTTATTACCGGATGTTGCAATGGAAATATTCAATGTATGATATTAGCAATAATCTATTATTCGGCATTGCTCATCACGATTGGCATCGTCCAACATGGCTAAATGATAGTATTGATAGTTTCTGGTTATTACTCGTATTACAGCACGGTATTATTGCAGGAATCATTTTATTTTTTGCATCTTTCTATGCTGTGTTCTACTTTTTAAATCGACTACATCGCTATCACCCCTATACACGATGGATGATTAGCTCATGGATTTTAGCCTTTACTGCAATGATATTAATTGGCTTTACCGTTGATTTTTATGGCAAACTGCAACCTATGTATTTCTTCTTTTTAGGTGCCATTGCATGGGCGAGATACCCCGATGAGGTCAATGAAAATATGGAAAATATCCCTGTAATACCGACCCAAGCCGAAGAGGAAAAGGTTTAAGGAGGAATAGCATGAGAGCAAGGTTTATCAGTCAACCAATTTTTATGTTCTTAGTTGGCATACGCAATAACTTACTACGCATTAGAACGGCTTATTATCGTATTTTATATGGCATGGATATTGCCAAAGATGTCCGTATTTCATTCAAAGCACGCATCGACAAAACCAACCCTAAAGGCATTAGTATTGGCGAAAAAACCTATATTGCATTTGATAGCATTATTCTCGCTCATGATTTTTCGACCCGCCGCCATTCTGCTCAGACGAAAATTGGCTCCTGCTGTTTTATTGGCTGCGGGGCTATTATTCTTCCCAATGTCACTATTGGAAATCATGTCATTGTTGGAGCAGGTAGTGTCGTAACCCGCGATGTTCCTTCAAATACGATTGTTGCTGGAAACCCTGCAAAAATTGTAAAATCAGATATTCACACAACTGAATACGGGATGCTTTCACATAAATGACGGCAACGGTCGACATCATCCTTGTTTCTTATAATACTGCCAATTATACCGTGCGGGCTTTATCCTCCGTTTATAAAGAAACCCAAAAATATGGCTTTACTATTACCGTTGTTGATAATAATTCCAGTGATCACTCCGTCGCGTTAATACAAGAAAATTTCCCCAATATCCGCCTCATCCAATCCAATCAAAATCTTGGCTTTGCCAGAGCAGTTAATCTTGCAGCAAGCTATGCCGATGCTCCGTATTTATTGCTACTTAATCCCGATACCGTTGTATTAGAAGGTCAAACACTGGGGCACAAACTTATGATTGATATGCCGCTTTTTGCCGGATTTCGTCAATCTTTCGGAACAAGAAAAGGATTTGCAAAAATTCTTATGGCAATAGCC
>JALWYT010000006.1 GCA_026992705.1 Thiotrichaceae bacterium | reverse complement strand
GATGTATTCAGGCTGCACGAAGCAATTGATGATGAACAAGGTGCAGGTGGTATATTAGGTTATTTAACTAGGGCGGTTGAGCAAATCATTTTAGTCCATTTTATTCGCTCAATTAATAAATTTCAGCCCGCTTTATTGAAACGTATACTATTTATTACAGATGGTCCACTTAGCTTTGCAGGGCAAACAGCAAGATTGCATGAATCCATGCGTGAGATGTGTAATTATTTTATCAGCAATAATGATAAAAACTTGTTTTTGGTTGGGCTTGAAAAAAGCGGAGCATTTGTCGATCACGCACAAGAAATATGCATCCCAAGAGAAGGAAAAATAGTGCTGAATAATGGAAAATTTATTCTATTAAGCAATGACTACATATATAAATACATCGTTCCAGGCGATTCAAATAAAATGCATTATGGAAGTACCTCCTATTATGGAGGAAAAATAATATTTAATTCGCCCGATGGTCAGGTGATTGTGCTATCTCTACCAGTTGCCAATAAGTCAGTTATTAAATCACCAACACTTAATGAATATAAAAACATACAAGAAATATTGGTCAACATCCAAAAGTTAAAATGCGACATGTATGATGATTCGATTATTCCTGTCGCGCTAGCAAATAAACTAGTTTCACTTGCAAATCATCCGAGTAAAATATTGTTGGAAAAGTTTGCCTCAAGCGGTATAAAAAATGGCTAACAATGCGCTGCACCTGACCGCTATTCCGCTGGCGCTCCATAGCGGCAGGTGAGCTTGGTCGTTAGGCGAAATAAAGGTTGTGCATACAACTTGAATGAGGTATGCTGTTCGGCATGTTTGATAGATGCCTGTATTTCAATGTTAATGCCTTGGCCCGTGTAGTAAATAAAAAATGGGCTGAAGTTTTCAAGCAATTTGATCTCTCACCTGCTCATGGGTATATGTTGCGGGTTGTTTTATCTAATCCGGGTATTTCACCAAAACAACTTGCTGAAGAATTGAGGCTAGAAAAATCGACGATTACACGATTTATTGATGCTTTGCAGGATAAAGGTTTTATTGTAAGAAGCAGACATAATACGATAGATTCTAGAGAGCTAAGTATTTATCCAACTGAGAAGGCAAAAGAAATTCATATAAAATTAGAAGAGGTGGGAGATTATTTATATCAAAATATGGCTTCTAAAATTGGAACAGAAAATATAGAACTACTCGTAAGCAGGCTTCGGAAAGCTATTAAGCAAATCGAGTAGTATTTTTTTATTATATAAGTTGCATATACAACATAATAGGAGTAAACAATGAGCGTCATCAATAAGGCAATAACTGGTTCGGAATGTGAAGAAATCAAAACATTAGAACCCCTAGCAGCACTAATCGAATTTTACAGAGCTTTCAACTCAGGTGATCTTGAGCTAATGTCAAAAAATTGGGAGCAAAGTGAAGAAGCAAGTATGTCAAATCCATTGGGCGGAATAAAAAGAGGCTGGGACTCAATAAAAGAAGTGTACTCGAATATATTTCATGGTAATGCTAAGGTCTATGTCGAATACTATGACTATTCAATACATCACACCGAGTTAATGTTTTGTGCAGTTGGTCATGAGAGGGGGTTCTTCGAAACAGGAGAGTACAAAATAGATCTTGCAATTAGAACAAGTCGGATATACCGTATGAATAATGGAAGGTGGCATCAAATTCATCATCATGGTTCAATTGATAACCCGAAATTACTAGCGGCATATCAGGAAGCAGTATTTGGTAAATAAATCGCCTAACAAGTCACTCCACCGGACTTGCCAAAATTGTCGCGCATTTTGCTATGCGCAAAATGCCCGCCAATTTTGGCAAGCCGGTGAGCTCGATCGTTAGTTTTACTCAGGAGTGCTTGTGATTGAGGGAAGTATAAACTCCACAGATAGATTGATGAGATATATGAGCTTTGAGAAGTTCATGGACATGGTCTGTCGCGGAAAGATTTTTGTTCCTAGAGCGGATCAGTTCGACGATGCTTTTGAGGGGAATTACACACAATTCGTTTATGAGATAAGCCGAGGAATTACAGTTACATCGAATGGAGTACCTAGTAACCGAGGAATAGTGAACAATACCAACGAAATTAGGGAAAGCGCTTTTGTTAGTTGCTGGACACTCAGCGAAACAGAAAACATGGCCCTCTGGAAATTATACGGAGGTAAGAATTCAATCGCGATAGAAACAACAGTTGGTGCTCTAAAGATTGAAATAGGAAAGTCCGAAAATAGTGTTCGTGAATTGGGGCTTCTTAGTAAACGTATTGTTAAAGTCGACTATATCGATCACAGGTCAAGAGATGAGGAAATAGCAAGAGAGTTACTGAGTTCTAGGCGTGCGCCTTTGACGAAAAAGCCCACTGCGTATTCCTATGAACAAGAAGTAAGAGTAATCATAGATCATTTTGATCAACCGCTAGCCCAGGCAGATTTTAAACAGAGACTTGGTGTGGGAATAGATGTCGCGATTAATCCTCAAAGTCTTGTAGATCAAATATATGTATCTCCACTAGCTGACGCATGGTTTTTCGAACTTATAAAACGTACTTTACAGGATCACGGGATGGATAAGTTGGTCTCGTGGTCGAATATGCGTGTAGCTCCAGTTGATGAGGTATATCAACAGTAAAACTAACAAAAGCATGCACTCGGACAAAATTAAGCTGCGCCGCTTCGCTATGCAGCTTAATTTTGCCGGTGATGCCAAGCGTTATAAATTTAGGGCAAACCAATGCCAGATGGAAAAAGAATAGCACTTCTTATTGACTGCGATAATGTAAGCTATACCTCTATAGAAGGTGTCCTGGAG
>JALWYT010000005.1 GCA_026992705.1 Thiotrichaceae bacterium | reverse complement strand
CGCAATAATAATGCCACGCTGTAAGGCATATTCAGCAGCTTCATTATATAACTGCAAACTAACTTGCTTGACTTGTTCCGCTAGCTCATCACCAATTAGTTTTTGCATTTGAGCAAAAGAAATATTTTCGTCATGTTCCCCCATTGCTGCTTTGCTTGAGGGAGTAAACAATGGCTGCTCTAGTTTTTCAGCCATTTGTAAATTTTCAGGCAAGGAAATTCCGCAAACCTCACCTGTCGCCTGATAATCTTTCCAGCCTGAACCAATTAAATAGCCCCGCACAATGGCTTCTATCGGCAAAGGTTTTAGTTTTTTTACAATAATCGCTCGCTCATTTAGATAGGCTCTTTCTTGCTTGGTCAAATCTAAATCCTGCAAGCTCATAGAACTTAATTGATTAGGAATAATATGAGCTAGCTTATGAAACCAAAAATTCGCAACCTGTGTAAGCACTTTACCTTTGCCTGTGATTACGGTTGGTAAAATCACATCAAATGCTGATAAGCGATCCGTTGTTACAATCAGCATGTGCTGATCATCAATATCAAAAATATCTCGAACCTTACCTTGATGAATTAAAGGGTAGTTTTTTAATGAACTTGTATTGATTTGTTCCATTTTTTTATTCTGAATAAATTAATAATTATAAGTACCTAATTTTTTTGTACTACTGAACAAAAAATAGAGCATTGCTTTCTATAGCAACAAAGCTATTATTTTTTACCATCCCCAGCCTTTAAAAAAGCTTTTGGGGCTTGGCATATTTCCTCCACCAAAGGGCATATTGCCCCAGCCTTGGGTTTTGCTTTTGGGTGGTCTTAGAGCAAATAATAATTGTTGGCGTGCGGCAGGTGGGAGGTCTTTTGCGGCTCGGACTTGTTTTAAGATTTCAATATGTGAACCGCGATAAGCTCGTCGCTGTAGCTTGCCATCTGCTCCAATAAAGCCGATAGAGGCTTCATAAACCCCTTCTGCGACTTTGCGGATGGCTAAGCCGTTGAAGTCCGCAGGTGGTGGGGTTTGTTTTTGCATTGGCATTTGCGGTGTTGCCATATTCATATTCGGTGTCTGCATCGCCATTGGCATGGTTGGGTAATAATACATGGGTGCAGGCGCAGGCGTTACAGGCATAGTGGGATATTGATATTGCATCGGCATAGCTAGTTGTGTTGCTTGTGTTTGGGGTGTAGCTGTTGTTGCTGTCTGTGCCGTGCTAGTTTTTGGTTTAGCTGGGACTTTTTGTTCTCCAATCGTTACAGGCACAACAATAACTTCACCTTGGCGAATTAACTTGAATTTTGCAACTCGCTTAGGGGTATCTTGCCTGACTTTTTCGATAAATTTCTGTGGATCAGTAATGGGTTCATCGTCATAGGCAATCAAAATATCATATTGTTTGATGCCATCATCTGCAGCCGGTGAGTCATCCGCAAAACGGGTAACAATTAAACCTTGTTTTTCAGAAACACCCTCTGGGTATTGAGCTTTAACAGCTTCGGATACTGTATCGACGGCTAAACCAATATAGCCATAGCTTTGTGTTTGAGTATTTGTTGTCGTGCTGCTGCTGGTTTCCGCTTGAATAGGGTTTATTGCTAACAAGCTACTGATACTGATTAGCAAGACAGGGATGATTTTTTTCATGGCTATTCCTCACTTAAAGACCATTCGAGCATTTGTGTCTTGAATAGGTCGGTTATTTGCATGTCCCAATGCGGCTTGGAACTGTTGTTGTTGTTCACTTGAAATGGTCAAGGCTTGCTTCAAAATAAACCAGCGGACACCTTCCGTACAGGGCGGCGTGGTCAATGAGCCATTATAGCGAGTGTAATTGGCAAGCTTTTTTTTCATTTCGATGCTTCTTAGCGTGTTGTCGGCTAATGTTTTGGACTCACCTTTTTTGGGCATCTGAGCCAGTATTTTTCGTAAAGTACGATCAGCATGACCTGCAACCGCCATCATGGAAACAATAGCGATTTCTTTGTTAGCATTTTCATGAAAAAATTCAATTTCCATCGGATGATGCTGTTTGTTAAAAGTATGTTCGCTTGCCATGTGAATATCCAGGTGCTTTAACTCAAAGGTCATGCCATCTACTTGAATATTCGTACCTTTATCCACTGTAATACGGATAACATTATCCATATTGTAGATTTTTAATGGCGTAATATGCCCATAGTTAAACTTAATTCCCTGATTTTGAAAATCCAGTGCCTTTTTAAAATCAATATTAATCGGCGACTGATTTTTACCGCTTGCACATAAACGATAATCAGGGGATAACGCTACCCAATGGTCGGCACTGGTTTCGCCGCTGTAGCCCCATGCCGTGTTTTCGGCAAAACCAGTATTTGCTAAGCTGAATAAACTTGCTGTAAAAATAGAAATTATTGTTGGTTTCATAGGTTATTTATCTCAGTTATTTAGGCAAACCGAAGCGTTTCATTGCTTCAGGGGTGAAATTGCCATCACCAAATGGAATCCATTTGCCAAACATGCCTTCTTCATCATTTTTTCGCTTAGTTAGTGCTTTTTTGAGATCAAACTTGGCAATATCGGTCATATCGTTGGCGGTGTAAATATCATAAAGTATTTTTTTGTAGCTACCTTTGAAGGTATGCCGACGCACCACGCCATCAAGTGTTGATAAATAGCGAATCATGACGGTGAAATTATCGCGTGAATGTTGCTTGATGCGAATCCCATCATAGCCCATGACCATTAGATGATATTGATAATCTAATTGATCTTCCGTTAAATCATATTTTTGTGTACCGAGTGTTACAGGAATTGTCATGATTTTGCCCTTACGCACTAATTTTAATTTA
>JALWYT010000004.1 GCA_026992705.1 Thiotrichaceae bacterium | reverse complement strand
TAGCAACCTGCAAGGCTCGAGCAATATCGGTTTGATTGTGTTCTAAATGCTCTGGCGGGGTTTGGCCTAATTTAGTTTCAGAAACATCAGAGGCAAAATAAAAGTATTTTGTATTTTCTAAGCAATATTACAAACTTATTTACACTGAAAATTTTAGATATATTGACTTAAAAAAATACTATCAAGATTTAATATTTATTTACAATAGTTTTACTAGTTATCCACAAGCTATCTACATCTTATATCCAGGTAAAACACATTATGTTGTGCTTGACAGATAAATAAACCACAACCTATAGTATAGGTCATTATTTTTAAGGTATTAATGGATTGTGGGCAAATGGCATTTTCATAATAAAAAAATCTACTTTATATTCAACATAATAAAGAGGATATTTAAGTCTTATTTTTAGACTTGTTGAATATTATTGTTATTAATTAAGAATAAAAAAGTCTTACCTGTACTTGTGATCAAATTAAAAGAGATAAACTATGCGACAAAATATGGTTCAGCACATCATCGTCGATACTGCTTTGAACAATACATCTAATTTAACTCAAGATAGAACCATACATCTATCACCTGGAGCGTTTAAGGTTATTCGTCGCAATAACCAAGTGACCGATTTTGATGCCAATAAGATCAAAATTGCCATGACAAAGGCATTTCTTGATGTAGAAGGCGAAGGAGCCAATAACTCTGCTCGCATTCATGAAACGGTTGAACGATTAACCACTGAGATTGAAGCCAATCTATTCCGACGTATGCCCGATGGTGGTATTGTCCATATTGAGGATATTCAAGATCAGGTCGAATTAGCCTTAATGCGTAATGGTGAGCATAAGGTTGCTCGTAGTTATGTTATCTACCGTGAAGACCGTGCTCGTGCTCGTAAAGAAGCTCAAGCCTCCGAAGATTTACCCATTACGACTATTCAAGTTACCACTAAATCAGGTGAAAAGAAGCCGCTTAACGAAGCTCGCTTAAAAACCATTGTCGCTGAGGCAGTAGAAGGCTTAGATAGCGTTGATGGCAAGCGTATTTGCGAAGAGGCAATCCATAATTTGTTTGATGGTGTGCCAGAAAGCGATGTCAGTACTGCCTTTATTATGACGGCTCGGATGCTGATTGAAAAAGATCCAAACTACTCCTATGTCGCCGCTCGCTTATTGCAAGATAGCTTACGCCGAGAAGCATTAAGCTTTATTGATGGCGTTGAAACCGAGGCAACTTTGGCGGAAATGCAAGATTTATATCCAGAATATTTAGAAAAAACCATTCGCAAGGCGGTGGATTTAGAGCTATTGGATGATGAATTAACCCGCTTTGATCTAAAACAATTAGGAGCTGCCTTAAAAGCCGAGCGTGATCAGCAATTCACTTATCTTGGTTTGCAAACGCTTTATGATCGCTATTTCATCCACTCGGATGGGGTTCGCTTTGAGCTTCCACAAATCTTCTTTATGCGTGTTGCAATGGGCTTGGCGATTAATGAGGTCGATCGTGAAGAGAGAGCGATTGAGTTCTACAACTTGCTATCATCGTTTGATTTTATGAGCAGTACGCCAACCTTATTCAATTCAGGCACTCTGCGTCCACAGCTATCCTCTTGCTATCTCACCACTATTGCCGATGATCTTGATGCGATTTACAACGGCATCAAAGACAATGCTTTATTATCAAAATTCGCAGGTGGCTTAGGCAATGATTGGACACCAGTACGCGGATTGGGGGCACACATCAAAGGCACAAATGGACAATCACAGGGCGTCGTGCCTTTCCTTAAAGTTGCTAATGATACCGCTGTTGCGGTCAATCAAGGCGGCAAGCGTAAAGGTGCGGTTTGTGCTTATTTAGAGTCTTGGCATATCGACATCGAGGAATTTTTAGAGCTGCGTAAAAATACTGGGGATGAGCGTCGCCGTACTCACGATATGAATACCGCAAACTGGATTCCTGATTTATTTATGAAGCGTGTTGCCGAAGAAAAAGAATGGACGCTTTTCTCGCCCGATGAAGTCCCTGATTTGCATGATTTATACGGCAAAGCCTTTGAAGAAAAATACGAATACTACGAAGAAAAAGCCGCTCGCGGGGAAATCAAATTATTCAAAACCGTGCAAGCGGTTGAACTTTGGCGAAAAATGCTCGGCATGTTGTTTGAAACAGGACATCCTTGGATTACCTTCAAAGACCCTTGCAATATTCGCTACACCAATCAGCATGTTGGCGTTGTGCATAGCTCCAATCTTTGTACGGAAATTACTTTGCACACCAATCAAAACGAAATTGCAGTTTGTAATCTCGGCTCGGTCAATATTGCCGCACACACCACCGAAAATGGTATCGACATGGAAAAACTGGAGCGTACCGTTACTACTGCAATGCGTATGTTAGATAATGTCATTGATTATAATTACTACAGCGTACCTCAAGCTCGTCGCTCCAATATTCGCCACCGCCCCGTTGGTATCGGCATGATGGGCTTCCAAGATGCCTTGTATAAACAAAATATTCCTTATGCCTCAGAAGCTGCAGTTGAGTTTGCTGATCGCAGTATGGAAGCTTTATCGTATTTTGCAATCAAAGGCTCAAATAAACTCGCTAAAGAGCGTGGTTCCTATCCAACTTTCCAAGGTTCACTTTGGTCACAGGGTATTTTGCCAATTGATTCGTTGAATAAATTAATTGAAGAGCGTGGTAGCTATATTCAAGTTGACCAATCACAAACCCTCGATTGGGACAGCTTGCGTGAAAGTATTAAAAAGGACGGTATGCGTAACTCCAATGTGATGGCAATTGCCCCAACTGCTACCATTTCAAATATCTGCGGAGTCAGTCAATCTATCGAACCGACCTACCAAAATATGTTCGTCAAATCGAATTTATCCGGCGAATTTATGGTGATAAACGCCTATATGGTAAATGATTTGAAAAAGCTAGGCGTATGGGATGATGTGATGATTAATGACCTCAAATACTATGATGGTAGTTTGCAGAATATCGACCGCATCCCCGATGACTTAAAAGCCAAATATGCCACGGCATTTGAAATGGATTCGCGTTGGCTGGTGGAAGCCGCAAGCCGTCGTCAAAAGTGGATAGATCAGGGACAATCCTTGAATTTATATATGGCAGAACCATCAGGTTCTAAGCTTGATAATATCTATAAATTAGCGTGGGTGCGTGGCTTAAAAACAACCTATTATCTACGCTCTATGGGGGCAACCCACATGGAAAAAACCACTGAAAGAAGCTCCACCGATCAGATCATTAGCTCACCCGTAGGCTCAGAAGCCCCCAAAGCCTGCTCGATACTTGATCCTGATTGTGAAGCCTGTCAATAGAGGATAAAAAAATGTTAAATTGGGATGATCCTTTAGCTACACCAACCGTATTAAAGCCTGTACCAACAACAAAAAAAGAAGCTCCAGTAACGGTTGATAGTGAGAAAGAAGCAAAAAAGCCAGAACTCCATGCGGTTGAAAGCAGTGCCATTCCTGAGCAAGTGGCTAGTGCAGAAATTGAATTGCCGCCGATGAATGCAAAACCTGTCAATGTCGATGACAAGCGAGTTATCAATGGCTTAACAGATGTAAACCAGCTTGCACCGTTTAAATATCCTTGGGCGTGGGAATTCTTTTTAAACGCTAATAAAAACCACTGGACACCGCTGGATATTAATATGGCTCAGGATATTAAAGACTATAACCTGAGTCTTACGCTGGAAGAAAAGCATGTTTATGAAAATGTGCTAGCCTATCTCACCACATCAGACATTATGGCAATGCGAAATATTGGCTTAGCCGTAATGGAAAAGATGACGGCTCCCGAATTGCAGATTTACCAAGCTCGACAAGTTTATGAAGAATCACTACACACATGGACATACCAACACTGCATTGAAAGCATCGGCTTAGATCAAGGCGAAATTTATAATCGCTATCGCACCGTGCCAGAAATTTATGGCAAAATTCACATGGCAAATCAGCGGCTTAATGCAGTCATGCGTTCAGATATTGACCTAAAAGATCGTGATAATTTAGAAACTTTTGTCATGTCGTATATGTTCTTTGCCGCAATATTTGAAGGCTGCTGGTTCTACAATGGCTTTAGCCCAATCTTTGCCCTGCAACGTCGTGGCTTAATGAAAGGCACAGCGGAGCAACTACAATATATAATGCGAGATGAAGTCCTACATGCTTCATTTGGTATTCGTGTTGTTAAGCAAATCATCCACGAAGAAAATATCAAACTAGATCCTAAAAAAATCCGCATCATGTGGGATGAATCAGAAGCCGCTGAATCTAAGTATGCACATTACTTGCTAAAAGAACCCATTCTAGGCTACTCCTACGATGACCACATCGAACAATTCCGCTTCACCGCCAACCGCCGAGCCAGACAACTCGGCCTAGACGAAGAACCCTTCCCGGGAGCCGAAAACCGCCTACCTTGGCTGGAAGAACAAGCCAATATGCGAAAAGAGAAAAACTTCTTTGAAACCCGCGTAACCGAATACCAAACAGGCGGAGCCTTGAAGTGGGACTGATATTATCTAAGTACAGTACTGGCTTGCCTATCAGCATGATAGGATGATCTAACCATTGGTCCACTGGCAACATGGCTAAAGCCCATTTGATAGCCAATGTTTTCTAGCTCTTTAAATTCATCAGGAGTAATAAAACGCTTTACAGCTAAGTGGTACAAACTTGGTTGTAAATATTGTCCAAGAGTTAGCATATTACAGCCATGATCAATTAAGTCTTGCATAACTTGTTGTATTTCTTCTAATGTCTCACCTAAACCTAGCATAATGCCTGATTTAGTTGGAATGTGTGGATAACGCTGTTTAAATGTTTTAATTAGATTCAATGACCATTGATAATCTGCTCCGGGGCGAGCTTTTTTATATAAGCGAGGTATGGTTTCTAGGTTATGGTTAAATACATCAGGTAAGGCGTGTTCCATAATATCTAAAGCAATCTCCATACGTCCACGAAAGTCTGGCGTTAGTACCTCAATTTGTATATCAGGATTCAATTCCCGTGTTTTTTGAATGCAGTTGACAAAATGCTTTGCTCCACCATCACGTAAATCATCTCGATCGACTGAAGTAATAACAACATAGTGTAGCTCCATTGACTGAATAGTTTCAGCAAGATGCTGAGGTTCATTTGGGTCTAATGGATTAGGTCGCCCGTGTGCTACATCACAAAATGGGCAACGGCGTGTACAAATATCTCCCATAATCATAAAAGTTGCTGTTCCTTTAGTGAAACATTCACCTAAATTAGGGCAAGCAGCTTCTTCACAAACTGTATTTAATTTTTGCTTTCGTAATATTGTCTTAAGTTGCTTAACTTTTTGAGCATTAGGTACTTGTACACGAATCCAGCTAGGTTTTCGTTGGATATGACGGCTACTGGGTGCAACTTTGATGGGAATTTTAGCAACTTTATCTTTTCCTCTGTATTTAATGCCCTGGCTAGATTGTTTACCTTGTTTATCCATTATTAAAAGCCTTTAGATTTTTTTAAGTGTAAGGAGATTACATGAGTCATTTATCAAAAACCAATTCTTCATAATTCTTTGGGAAGATATATACTGTATAAAATAAAAGTATACAGAATATAGTAACGACTTAGCTTAATAGGCAGTGGAGCTAATGAGTGTATTTAGGACACTTATCAATATGCCCCTGTAAGTTTTGCTAAAGTTTTTATCGCTGAAGCTTAATAACTTACCATCTTCTATGTAAATTAAGCCTAAGTTGTTGTCAATATTAAATAAGTTAGGTTTTATTATGGAACTATCAGATTTACTAAGAACATTTTTTATTATTTTAGTAATTGCATTGCTGATATTTATTGCCTTTTTTATGGCATTTTACCGCCGCCCAACTAAGGAGAAGTCTTATGTTAGAACAGGGGTGGGAGGCGAACTTATTTTGATGGATAAAGGTGCATTAGTTGTGCCACTGTTTCATAGTTGCCTTCCTGTCAATATGAACACCCACCGTGTTGAAATTATTAGAGAGGATGATTTAGCTCTTATTACTAAAGATCGTTTGCGAGTTAATGTAAAAACAGAGTTTTATATTCGTGTAAAAGCTGAACCTGAGCATATTTCAACTGCAGCAAGAACGTTAGGCTTAAAAACTATGGAAACAGAACATTTGCGTGAGCAAGTCGTTGGTGTATGTATTGATGCTTTACGTAATGTAGCGGCCTCAATGAATATGGATGAACTTCATGAAAAACGTCAAGATTTTAGTCAAACTGTTAAAGATGGTGTGGCTAGAGCATTAGATGAAATGGGGCTGGAATTAGTATCTGTTGCTTTAACTTCATTAGACCAAACACCGATTGAGTTTTTTCCAGAAGATAATGCATTAGGTATTGCAGGCATTACTTATATTAAAAAACAACTAGCCAGTAATGAAAAGAAACAAAATGAATATGAGCAAGATAAAATTGTTGCTATTGCACAAAAAAATCATGAGTCACAGCGTGAACAAAACGCCATTAAAAAGAAACAGACTGAAAATCGTTTAGCTCGTGAAAAAGAAATTCGTTTTGCAGAATTACAGCAAGAAAAACAAATTAAAGAGCAAGAACTTAAAGTTGAACAGGAAATTGAAACATTAGAAATGGCAAAAGAAATTGTTATTATTGAAAATGAATTAAAGGAAGCGATTAAACGAGCAACAACACAACGAACTATTGCTGAAACATGGATTGAAACAGATAAGGTAAAGGCTGCAGCGGCAGAAGCTAAAGAAAAAATTGATACTGCTAAAGATAAAGAAATTGCTGAACGTAGTCGTATTGTTGAACTAATCAGTGCTGAAAAAGAGGCTGAAAGACAGCGTGTGATTGCAAAAGGCACAGCAGATGCAGAAAAGCTTGAAGCACAAGCAGCTGAAATGCGTTATGCCATTGAGGCGGCAGGTAAAAAGGCTCTTAATGAAGCAGCTAATTTACTTTCTAATGATCAAATATCACTACAAATTAAGCAACAAATTGTTAACCAGCTACCTTCCATTATTAGGGAAAGCGTTAAACCAATTGAGAATATTGATGGTATAAAGATTGTTCATGTTGACGGCTTAAATGGTCGCTCAAGTAGTGGTGATGGAGCAAATGGCGGTACGTCTATTAGTAATAGTCTAGCAGATCAAATAGTTGATAGTGCGTTACGCTACAAAACACATGCTCCATTAATTGAGTCCTTATTGAAGGAAGTTGATATGGAGGGTAGCGATATTCAGGCAATAACAGAGTCATTAAAAAAGGATTTAACTGATCATAATGTTACGGCTAATCAGGCTTCTTCATCCACTTAAGGTGTTGATAACCTAAAAACTGACTAAGTTGCTTAATAATCTGTTGACCAGCTGATGCCATAGTGAGTTGTAATCCTAAATCAGTACACTGGGTAACTTTTAAATCTTTATAACCACATGGGTGAATACGCTGAAATGGTGATAAATCCATATTAATATTGAGACTTAAGCCGTGATAGCTTCGCCCTTTGCTAATACGTAAACCTAATGCAGCGATCTTTTTATTGTCAACATAGACACCCGGTGCATTTGCTCGACTTTCTGCATTAACTCCAACATCACTTAAGAGTTGAATAATGGCATTTTCAATATGATTAACAAACTTCCTAACACCTAACTTACGACGCTTTATGTCAAGTAGTAAATAAGCGACTAATTGCCCTTCACCGTGATAGGTAACTTGTCCACCACGATCAGTTTGTATAACAGGAATATCACCCACATCTAATATATGTTCAGTTTTACCATTACGTCCGAGAGTAAATACACTAGGGTGTTCAACTAGCCATATTTCATCAAGGCTTGACTCTGTACGGTTTTCAGTAAAATCTTTCATGGCTTGAAAAGTTCTCATATAATCCTGCTTTCCAAGGCTTTTTATAATCAGTGTGTTATAAATAGTTTTATTTACAGTGTCCATTGCACTAGCTCACAATCAGTTAGCTCTTGATAAATTTTATCTAGAGTTGACCGGTCATTGACATAAACAGAGATAGTCAGACTTAAGTATTTAGCTGCTTTACTACAACGTGATTTCAGTTGCCTTTCCGAAAAACTTGGGTCATATTTTTTGGCAATGGTACAAACCTTTTCACGGAATTCGGGTAAGTTACTACCTACCACTTTAATAGGAAACGTGCAAGGGAACTCAATAAAGGAGTTTTCTTCTGAAATTTCTGGCATATTTTTTTTCATTGAATGATGCCTTTAATCAAACAGTTTACGAATACTATCGACAAACTTATCCCAACCACTACCTTCATCTACACTTCGCATTGCAACCAAAGGTATTTCACGTATTATTTTATTGTCCACAGTAAATTTAATTTTTCCTAGTATATCTCCACGTTTAATGGGAGCATCTATACCTTTATCAATCTCCATAATGCCTTTTAGCTTTTTATAATGTTCTTTTTGAATAGTAATGTAGAGGTCATTAATAACACCTAATGGAACGGTACTTTCATTACCTTTCCACACACGAGCTTCTGCTAAAACAGAGTCTTTTTTATATAAAAGGTGAGTCTCATAAAAGCGAAAACCAAATTCTAATAATTGACGAGTATAAGATGTACGTTCTTGCGGGCTTTTAGTACCTAAAACAACGGATATTAATCGCATATTGTTACGTTTTGCTGAGGCAACTAAACAATAGCCTGCTGACTCTGTATGTCCTGTTTTTACACCATCAACAGTTTTGTCCTTCCACAATAATTGGTTACGATTACGTTGGCTAATACGATTATATGTGTATTCTTTCTGGGAGTATAATTTATAATGCTCAGGATAGTGGCTAATTAATATTCTTGTAAGTTTTGCAATATCGCTGGCAGTAGAATAGTGATTGGAGGCAGGCCAACCGGTCACATTGGCATAATGTGTATTTTTAAGCCCTAACTCTTGTGCAACAAGGTTCATTCTTTTAACAAATGCAGCTTCTGTTCCTGCGATATGTTCAGCTAGTGCAACTGCTGCATCATTACCTGATTGAATAATTAAACCATACAGAAGCTCCTTTAATTTAATTTTTTCTCCAACTTTAATAAACATGCGTGAACCTTCCATCTTCCACGCTTTTTTACTAACTAAGACCGTATCATCAAGGGAAATATTACCTTTTTCTAGTTCCTGATAGATAATAAATGCGGTCATTATCTTGGTAATGCTGGCAGGCTCTACTCTTTGATAGGCGTTTTTTGCAGCTAATTTATCACCACTTTGGAAATCAATTAACAAATAACTTGATGCATCAATTTCTGGTAATTGAACATCGCTAACAGGAAGTTCTTTTGCATTTAATAAAGAAAATGAAAAAAATAAAATAAGGAAATGAATAAGTCTCAAT
>JALWYT010000003.1:5888-9439 GCA_026992705.1 Thiotrichaceae bacterium | reverse complement strand
GTATCATGTAAAGTATGACTCAATGCTAAAGATTTTTGTAAAAATTTAATTGCTTGTTTACCATTTGCTAAACCATACCAAGCCAAACCCAATAAAAAATTATCTTTAGCAAGCATATTCATTTGTTGCTCGTACCTCAACGCTTGTTTAAATGCAGTAATTGCTGCTTGATATCTTTTTTGCTCCAATAGTAACTTGCCATACAAGCGATAATATTCAGGTCGTTGCTCACCACTTTTCCATAATTTTTCTGCAAATTTCAATGCCGCATTGTGATCTAATTGCAATTGACTAAGCATGGACATTACATAGTCGTATTGTGCTACTTGATGAGAATTGTTATTTTGGAGCTGACTTATCTGCTTAATCACTACTTCAAAATGCCCCTGTTCTAATTGTTTTTTAATAGTATCTGGTAGCTGACTATTCGTATATAGTTGCTGGTAAGTTTCTATTAAATCAATAAATTTTTTATTTTGTTCAGAAATAGGGAGCTGTGATACCTTAAAACTAAGTATTGTTGCAATATATGCTGATATTTTATAGTCATCTTTTACTTGAATAATTAAATTCGGAGCAACAAAACTTTTTATTAATTTTGCAGATATTTCCTCTGAAAAAACACACCATAACACAAATGTAATGGCTCCTAAATAAATTGTTAGATTATTAATAGTTATTTTACTTAATGTTTTTTCAATATATCGTTTCATTTCATACAATCCTTGTATTTATTTGATACATCAACAGAAAATTCTGTTAAATAAAAAGCCATTAATACAAGTGTAGTATGAAATGTAATTTTTTGTTGAAGCTTTGTTCAGCCATTTTATTTCACAATAAAATCAAAATATTGTGATGGATAAGGTTCATTCCCTAAAGTGAAATGCCACCATTCTAGTTCAAAAGGCTGAAAACCAGCTTCTAACATAACTGAGTGCAAATATTGTCTATTATCTAGTTGTTTTTTACTTAATTGCTGATAGTTAGACCAAGAAGCTTCACCAAAAAAATCAAATTCAGTCCCCATATCTAACTCTATTCCTGTGGCTAAAGAAACAATTGTCAGGTCAACAGTACTTCCACGTGAATGGCTAGAGTATGTTGCTAAATAACCTTTTTGAAAAAGTTCTGCTTTTGTAAAATCTGGATAAAAACGTTGTTTACACGCCACAATATCTGGTTCATCAACCCACCTTAAAAAATGTTTTACAGCTCGTTTAGGGCGATAAGCATCAAATATTTTGAGAGAAAAACCAGCCTTTAATAAATATTCTTGTGCTGATTTTAAAGCCATTGCAGCAGAGTGAGTAAGTATTGCTTTAGCCGAAATATAACCATCAACAGGTTGACCTAAAAAATTATTTACACCCGCATAAACAATGCTTTCCTGTATAGTAGGAATTAGCTCTGAGACATAAACAAATCCCTCAGGTAACTTATTGTTATTTAAATTTGTCATGTGTAATAAATTGCACTAAAGGACCAGTAGAGTCAATAAGATTTTGGATTTGATTATAGGGTATTAATATATCAATCGTTCCCATTGCATACGGTGCAATTTCATAAATATTAAAATAGAAAAGCAAACCTTTTTCCGTAATACCAAAATTATCATTCAGTACAAATGTATTATTTTCAAAACTAAAACCAGCTTTATTTAAATCTTGCTCTGGAGATAGACCATAGCTTTTTCTAAATATTTTCTCTCCTGCTAAGTTAAGCTCTGCCTCATAACTAGGTAGCAGTAAATCATCTAACTTAACATCTTTCATAATATCAAGATCAATATTAATAAAATTGACACTATAATCGCTATGAGCTCCACCAGTGTAAAGTGCATCTTCAATTTGAAAGCTAATAATTTGTGGCGTATTTAACAGCACCGTAATATCTTTTTTAAAACTCCAGTTTGTTTTTAAATCTTCTGTTTCTTTTTTAAATTCTTGAATAAATTGATAGGCCATTTGCTCAATATCTTGTGAATCAACTTCTTCTGCAAGGCTCGATAAGATATTATCCTGAATTCTTTTATTAAGCTTATCTCGCATATCTGCCACAGGGGTTACTTCAATTTCTGGATAATTAATTTCAATCGTTGCACAGTGCTCATTCTCCACTGTTATATCGGATGAATCACCAAGACATTTTCCTCCCTTTCTTGAAAAATTTACCATTTCATAGCTAATAAGGGTATTTTCTGTTGATGTGTTGGAACTATCACAACTTGTCACCGATGTAAAAATAAATACAATAAATAAAATAAGATATGCCTGTGTTATCACCATTGTTAACCCCTAGTTAGCTTTTTAATTTACTTATTAGATGCATCTAAACCCGTTGTTTTAATACAGAATTAAGTTTTAGCCCATACGATAAACCATTTTTATAAGTGAACGAAATAAAAATACTACCCACAATAATTTATATTTCCAATCAACTTTCTCGTAGTAAATATTTTGTACGAATAATTCCCGCCAAATCCTGGTATGGAATCAATAATTCAGTAGGTCCTACAACATAGGCTGCTATGTCGTAACTGTTGTAGTAAACCATAATACCTTTTTTTAAGAGAGCAAAATTATCACTAAGTTCGAAACGATTATTGGCAAATTCAAATCCCTCTTTCTCCAAATTTGCATCTGCTGTTAGCTCATAAAATTGACGAAAATAACGCTCTGCAACTTTTCGAAATTTCTTTTTAGCATTTGGTTGTAGAATATCATCTAAACTTAAGTGTTGATGAGATTGAATATCATAGGAGTACCAGATAGTCTGAGAAAAACCATGTGCTCCTCCTGTATAAGCATCTGTTGTATTATTAAGTGATAATACTGTCTTATTTAAGAAACTCACATTAATCGTTTTACTCAACTCCCAATCTGCTGAGGCAAATTCATTGCCACTACAAAACTCATCAAAATCCTTAAAGAACTGATTAGCAAAAGCCTCTACCCCCTCTGCTGTAGAATCATCATAAGCAGTATATGCAATATGTGCTTTTTGAACTATCATATTTAACTCATTGGCTGAATATTGACCAATTGATGACACAAAATAAGGATAACGAATTTCTAATTTTGCATAAGACGGAGCATCTTTATCAACAAGACAAGGTTTACTCATTTTTCGTAGTATTTTAATGATATACGGCTTTTTCTGTACAACTGTATTTGCATTCTTTGCACCTAAATTACTCACAATGATTAAGGATACAAACAAACCTGTGATAGAAATAATAAACTTCCACATAAACAATTCCCTTAAACTTGCAGTCCATGTAATGCTCGGTAGCATGGGGTGATTACAAATCCATTTTACTTTTTTGAAACAGCAGTTCTAGGTATTACTGATTCAGATATTGTGATTATAATCGTTAAGCAAACATTAATCATGCAATAAAAAGATATAATTGAGAAAAAGTAACTGCCCACAGTGAAGGTATTAAGTGACTGATTATTTAAGATGTTGTAAATACATTTCTGCTGCTAAATATTGAATAATCAACCACTAACTATCTTTGAATAAATTATTATTAAATCATTAAGGAA
>JALWYT010000003.1:466-5878 GCA_026992705.1 Thiotrichaceae bacterium | reverse complement strand
AGATAAAGGAGCATCTATGCATATTCAATGGTATCCTGGTCATATGTTCAAGGCTAGCAAAGAGCTGAAAAAGATATTGCCTAGTATCGATTTGCTTATCGAGATATTAGATGCACGCATTCCATTTAGTAGCGAAAACCCCATGCTGGCAAAAATTCGGGGGGATAAGCCTTGCATAAAGGTTTTCAATAAAAGTGATTTGGCTGATCCAGTGATTATTAAACACTGGCAGCAATATCTGGAAGTGGATAAAGGTATCAAAACACTGGCGATTAGCAATCAGCAAACAGATAATCAGTACTATTCTAAGGTTCAAGCAATTCCTGCCCTGTGTCGCAAGATGGTTTCTATTGGGGAAAATAGAGATCGTAATATTCATGCTTTGATTATGGGAATTCCTAATGTTGGTAAATCGACTATTATCAACATACTGGCAGGGCGAACGATTGCTAAAACAGGTAATGAACCTGCGGTGACTAAGCATCAACAGCGAATTAACTTAGATAATGGCATTACGCTATTGGATACCCCCGGTATGCTTTGGGCAAATATTGAAAACCCACACAGCGGCTACCGCCTTGCTGCAAGTGGGGCAATTAAAGATACTGCTTTAGAGTATGAAGATGTTGCCTCTTATCTTGCTGAATATTTACTAGAAAATTATCCTGATACTTTGTTAGAACGTTTTCAATTAGATGAATTACCACGTGATGAGTATGATTTTTTTGAAGTTATCGGCAAAAAACGTGGCTGTATCCGTGCGGGGAATAATTTAGACCTAAACCGTATTTCAAAAATATTTATCACTGAATTCCGAGATGGCAAGCTGGGTAATATTAGCCTAGAAACACCTGAAATGATACAAAGAGAGTTGCTAGAGCTTGAAAAATTAAGAGAAATTAAGGCGGCTAAAAGAGAAACAAAAAAATGAATAAACCATTACAAACAAACTTTGGTTGCTTTTACCCAGCAAAAATGGTGAATTATGGGTAATCGGCAATCGACACTTAGGTTATCACGTTAAATTAAAACGCTTGTTTGGGCATTATGATTTAATTGCTGTAAATAGAAAATTTGTGGTTTTTAAGACAAGTTCTATCTAATTAAGTGTTATAAATGCCTAATGCGATCCACATAAATCTAATAGGTAATTGATTATTATAACTTAAGTTGAAGTCTTAAATTTTGTAACGATATTTATAAATCTAACATCCTCCATAATTGCGTATATTGCAGGCAACACTAGCATAATTAATACAGTCGATGTCAACATGCCAAAAATGATACTGGTTACTAATGGCACAAGTATTAACGCTTGTGAGCTCGTTTCAAATAATAAAGGGGTCATGCCTGCGATGGTTGTTACTGAGGTAAGAAAAATAGCTCGGAAACGATCATGTACAGCTTGTTTGACAGCAGTATGTAGGCTCATACCTTCTGCCACATGATATTTTACAAACTCTACAAGTAAGATAGAATCATTTACTACTACACCAGCCAATGAAACAAAACCAATCATACTAGGTAAAGTAAAATCTAGATCCATAATAAAATGTCCCCAGATTGTACCAATTAATGCTAGAGGGGTATTAATCATAACAATCAAGGGATCACGGTAATTGTGGAATAGCATACTAAGTAATAGGAATACACCAAACGTACCTAAAGCAAAGCCTTTCAGTATGGATAATTTAGTTTCTGTACCATTTTCAACCTCACCTTTTAAAACAAAATTAATATCAGGATAGTGGTCTTTTAGTGTACTTAAAAACTTATTTTGTAAATCTTCAATAACTTCTGATGTATTAACAATACCCGCATTAACATCACCATAAATATTGACTGTTCGTTGATGATTAGTACGTTCAATATGTGCAAAATTCCGTTCCTCTGTTATAGTTGCCACACTACTAAGAGGAATTTCTTTACCTGTTTTCGAATATACCGTGAAGTTATCAAAATCATGTAATGCTTGATGCGTTGGACTATCTAACTTAGCAATAATTTCATAGACCTCACGCCCTTGATAGATTTCTGTAATTTTGAATGTTTGATAAGCTGAACGGAGTTGCAAAGCAATACTACGAGAATCTACACCTGCAGCCAGTGCCCCTGCCTTGAGCTTAATATTATATTGCGGTTTTCCAGGACGAAGATCATCTAACAGATTACTTACACCGTTATAACCACGTAGCCAATTTTGTATATCCCATGAGGCTTTGGACAATCGATCTAAATCATGACCATTTAAACGAATATGAATCGCTCGTCCTGCAGGACCAACTTTTCCTTTCTTATATTGAATATTAATAATATTAAACAACGTACCTGTATTCTGCTTCCAAACACGTACTAAATCAGAAATTTGACTATGACGTTTTTCGGTACTGAGTAAGTCAATACTAAGGGTAGCTAAATGTGTCCCATTTTCAGAAACATCACCATGTTTTCCATAAGATAATTGAATATTTTTTACTAAAGGTTCAATTTCTTTTTTGCTTAATTCTTGATTGGTTTTATCCAAGGATTTCAGTAATACAGCGACTACCTGTTCTGTTTCTGCTAAAGGTGTACCTTGTGGTAATAAAATTCTTGCCTCAAAATTATTTCCTTCTAAATCAGGAAACGCTTTGAATTTAATAGTACCTGTTATAATCAATCCAACAGAAAGTACAAATATTGCCAAAGTCATCCCCACTATGACATAGCGAAATTGTATAGCCATTTCTGCAGTATTACCTACTATATGGCGGAATTGATTGAATTTTTCTTCAAACGTTTGTCTCCATTTAGATTGTTCTATATGAGATGTATGCTCTAGGGAGTGTTTTAAATGATGCGGTAAAATGAGAAAAGCTTCAATTAGGCTAATTGTCAAAACAGAGAGTAACACTACCGGTAACACACCTAATATTTGCCCTATATCTCCCTTCATCATTAATAAACTGCCAAATAAAAAAACTGAAGTAAGATAAGATGAAAATACTCCTCGAAATACTTTCTTTGTCCCTGAAATAGCTGCTTCTAAAGGTGCTTTTCCTTTACGATATTCATCGTCAATACTCTCAGACAACACGATAGCATCATCCATCAAAATACCTATCGCCATCAGTAAAGCAATCATCGAAATCATATTGATACTGATACCAAAGAGCGTCATTAAAGCAAGTCCGCCTAGAAAGGAGATAGGCAAACCAAGAGCAATCCAAAATGCATAACGCCATGAGAAAAAGAGTAGCAAAACCAAAATAGCAAGCAGCAAGCCTTGCCAACCGTTTTTGAACAATAATTGCAAACGATCACGCACTGAACTGGACATATCGTTTACTAGTGTTAAATGCGTCCCTTTGGGGAGAATTTTATTTTCTGTATTAACGAAATCGTTAAGAGCATCGGCAACTTTTATTGTGTCATCAATGGTGTTTTTGCTGATTTTTAATAAAGCAGCGGGTTTGCCGTTTAGCTCGATACGCTCTTCTGGTTTTTCAAATCGGTCTTTGATTTTGGCAATGTCGCCTAACCTAATCTCCCCGCCTTTTTCTGTGTTGATAATAATGAGATTAGCTAATTCATCAGCCGTTTTTCGGGCATTATCAAAGCGTATTTGATAAGATTTTTCTGTTGTTTCTAATGTACCGGCAGGAAGTTCTAAAGCCTGTCTAGCAATAAGGTTAGCAACATCTTGCACACTCAGTTGATATTGTCTTAACACCGCAGGTTGAATTAATACTTGTAATTGATGTGTTGAAAAACCATCTATTGTTACAATAGGAACCTCTGGCATAGCTAATAGCCGATCACGATAATATTCGGCAAGTGCTTTAAGCTCGGACGGTGTGAGTTTATCAGCAGTAATGGCAATATTAGCCACCGCATTAATGCGTCCTAGTTGTTTAATAACAGGGTCTTCTACATTATCGGGGAAGTTCTGGATAGCGTCGATGGCTGTCTTAATATCGTCGGTAAATTCTCGAATATTGCCTGCCTCCTGCATTTCCAAAATAAAAATCGCCATATTGTCACGGGCATCGCAGCTTTGTTCCTTTAAAAAGCTGATACCATCAGTGGCATCTTCAAGCGGGTTGCAAATGCCATCTTCCACATCGGCAGGACTCGCTCCAGGGTAGGCAACGGTAACTTGCACTTTGCTGGGTTTAAGTTGTGGGAAAGACTCTTTGTTTAAGCCACTTAACGATGCTAAACCAAGGGCAACAACTGCCATCATCAGAATATTGCTGATGGTGGGGTGGGCGGTAAAATAGCGAATCATTGTGCATCACCCGTTTGGTGATGCTCTGGTAATTGATATAATTCTGGCGTTGCTTTATCTTGATTTCTTAGGTCTTTTTTAATTCCAAGAGCGGCTTGAGCGAGTTGATTTTCGTATTCCTTTGCTTCAATCAATTTCAGTGGCAAGCCCTCAATAACGGGAATAACATCGCTAATAATCACCTTTTCGCCTTCCTCAATGCCGTGATTAATAACAACCAGCTCATCTTGTTTGTGCAGAATATTTACATTACGAATTTCTAGCTTGTTATCAGTTTTAGCAATATAAACGTGCCCTTGGTGAATCGCTTTACGCGGCAAAACCATTACTTTTTCCGCAGGAGCAACAAATTCAACCGCCGTGTACATGCCTTTTAGCAGAGGCGGACGCTTACCGGGGATGATACCTTCGTAGGGGTTATTAACAGCAACCACTAGGCTAATGGTATCGCGGCTTGGGTCGATGGATTCACCAATGCGTAGTAATTCACCATGCCAATCAGCAATATTATCGTCATAACCCACAAGGCTAACATTGACTTGCAAGCCTAATTGCGTCACGGCAGCTTGCAATTTTTTGGGATTTTCTAAATTTAAGGCGTGTTTGCCGAAGCCAATCAACAAGGGGCGAAACTGGCGACTCGGTAGCTGAGCATTGATTTCTACCGCCTGTGTACCGAGTGCTTCAAATAATATATTGCCAACACTAACAAATTCCCCTCTCTCTACAAACACTGCTCCAATACGAGCATCAAAGGGTATTTTTACTTCAGTACGTCCTAAAATATCTTCATTTTTAGCTAACTGGGCTTTAGATTGCTTAATTTGTGCTTGAACTGCTAATTTTCGACTGGAATAACTAGAGAGTTTGCCTTGTAAGTCTTCAACAGATTGACGAAGCTGTAAAACTTTTTGCTCTTCTTTATCAACTACAGATTGGGCAATCAACTTCTTTTGGAGAATATGTTGTAGGCGATCTCGCTCTTTTTCACCAACTTTCAAGTTTTTCTTAGCAATTTCAAGTGAACGATGAACACTTTTTTCTTCAGCTTCCAATTGCTTTAAAGATGACTGGCTACTAGCTAATCTCGCTCGGCTTTGCTCTAAAGACAACTTAAAGGTTATTGGTTCGATACTTAAAAC
>JALWYT010000003.1:0-456 GCA_026992705.1 Thiotrichaceae bacterium | reverse complement strand
TACTGTACCTTTAGCAATACTACCTCCCTTTTTAAGTTCAGGATGGATATAAGAAATTTTACCATTAACCTCAGATTTAGTTTTTAATAAAACTGTAGGCTCAACAGTACCATAAGCGGTGGCACGAGGATGAAAATCAAGTTTTTTAGCAGTAATAACTTCAACAGTTCTAGTAGGGTATTGTAATTCCTCATGCTCAATAGATGGTTTAGTTTTAATATTAAAAACCACAAAGGCAACTGCTAGAATAAGAATAAATGGAAGCATAGCCGCTTTTTGTAGGAGCTTTTTCATGGTTCTTGCTCTACTTTTCAGTGGGTGTAGGGCTTGTATATGGCACGGCTATACAAACCATCTTATTTAGTTTGTTATATTGTAATGCAATCTACTTAGGTATTTCTGAATCGATCCGATAAACTGCATGGCAAGCAACGCAGTTCTGCATTAATGTACCAA
>JALWYT010000002.1 GCA_026992705.1 Thiotrichaceae bacterium | reverse complement strand
CTGGAGGTTCCACATAAGCACAAATATCAGGCTTAATTTCATATTTGCCATCAAGTCGATATTTACTCAAATCATATTTGCTAACATCCAAACTAAGCTCACTAGCAACAGACAAGTTTTTATTTGTTATCAATAATAGATAACCTAGCTTAACTTGTATAGTGCTATGATTAAACGAACCCTTTTGATCTTCCCCATCAATTCCGTTACGTTCAATTTCAGAGGAATCACTCATGTCTTTCTCCTATTGTTAACCAACCGATACCAGCAATAATGTAGGGGATGCACCCTACATTATTTGTTGACTAAGCTCTACCTCCTTAACATGATTTTTGTATCTGGCCCAACTGGCAAACTATAATCATAAGCACTTAAAATCACATTATCCTTAGTACGGATCAATTTAGCCGTCAAATAAACAACATATTTACTCACCCCATAAGTACCCACAATAACAGCATAAGCTTTATGTTTCTGACTGATTTGGCGTAACTCTCTTGACAACATCAGTTCACCAGTCTGTTCTTTAATAAAAATGCTATCACTACGCATTTTCATTTCAATCACTTTATAACCCTTTTGACTCAAGCGTGAAGCCATTTGTTCCGCAATCACTCGTCCAAAAGTAGAAGAACGTTGCACATTGTCAATATTCACAAAACTAGCTACTAAAATTGGAGGATTGGTATAGATCCCATTATGTTGCGGATTTCCTCTCAGGGCTGAAATATTTTGGACACCTTTTAAGAGCGTATCAACTGCTTGATAACTGGTACGGACTAAATCCTTATCTACAAATGCTTGATCCTGACCTAATAAGTAGCTACAGCCTGACATTAGCAAAGTAAGTAGGCTAATAAAACAAAAACTGAGTATTGATTTCATCATTAATTGCGTACCTGATAAGTTTTAGTTCCCACCACATTTCTATGAGTTTTAGTTCTCGCCACATTTCTATCATAATGGTCAGAATCGCCATCATTAATGTAATAGATACGAGAATCCCTGAAAATGTATTGCTGACCTTTTAAAACTGAGGTGTTAATGAGAACTTCTGTATTAGTTTCTCCCGGTAAATAGAGTTCTCTACCTGCTATGACATCTCCTGCAATAGCAAAAGGAACAGCCCCTACCCAAGCATGAACTTTGGAATGTCGAGATGCGTAATCAATTATACGATCAGCCATAAATACACCAGCTGTTAAAGCAGTAAATATACCTGGTGTTGGATAATGCAAGCGCCGATCTTTATGTTGAATTACCTGCATATTATACTCAACTATCAAACTATCAGGGTATCCATAATCACTCTCCAAAACAACCATCTTTTGTTGTACTAATCTGCTTATAAGTAGATTATTAAAGGCTTTAGCAAAAGGCACTTTTTCTTGAGAGCCTGTTAATCTAACCACTAAAGGCGGTTTCACAGTTGCATTCGGAAATGTTATAGCTATAGTCCTTTTTAACCGTTTCGCAAGGTCCTTAGCTAATACATCCCAATGATGAGCAGCCTGCATCTTGTGTTGATTGCTTGTGGGATAAGCAGTGGCTATAGGTATAGGCCTATAAGCGCAACCTGTTAATATGAAAAATATAATACTTACTTTTAGTAATTTTCCTTTCATGGAACGTCCTCTGAAAATAATGTCTTGACTAACAAATTAAATCACATTTCCTAATTTGATGCGAGTGTTAATTATGAATATTTAAATAAAAACTGGCTATTTATCATTTAGATTTAGTGCCAGCTTTAGAGCGTTTCTTGCCCGCTTTAGATGGCATTGCCAATTCTTGCTGATAAACCTGCTCCTCATTTAATAACTTTGAAACTAAGTGCATACGCCGTTTTAAATCTCGCACTACAGGGCGATTATCCACTCCAGGATTGACAATATGAGGTATGATGATCAATACTAATTCTGTACGCGTATCCTCCATCTCAGTGGAAGAAAATACTCTGCCTATTAAGGGGACATCTTTTAAGAATGGCACACCCTGTTGAGCATTTTTCTTACGATTTTCAATCAAACCACCAATTATAATCGCGCTACCGTCATGCACTACAACAGATGTTTCTATCTTTCGTTGTATGAATGATTGCAGATTTTGCGTCGTTCTTTCAGGCCCTAATTGTGAGAGTTCTTGATAAACTTTCAAATTAATAATGCCGTCATCATTGATGCGTGGAGTCACTTTAACAGTAATACCTGTATCTTTATATTGCACATCTTGAGTTGTACCGCCGCCACCACCTATGATTGTACTACCACTCAAAAATGGCTCGTTAGAACCAACATTAATAGAAGCTTCTTCATTATTTCGCACTAAAATGGATGGACGCGACAAAATGCTAATATCATTAGTTGAAGCAATCATATTTAAAATTGCATTCATACCACCTGCAATGCGTTGGATAACCACACCTGCCAATGAATTATCCAAAGTACCTGGCGCACTAGAAGGCACATTCCAATTCATTTGAATGCGACTAGTATTATTACCCCCAAAAAAGTATTGCCAATCAATACCAAATTTCGTCGCTTCTGTCAAAGTCACTTCAGCAATAACTACATTAATCCTGACTTCTTTAGATACTTGATCAAGCCCAGAAATCGTTTCTAATAATTGCCGATAATCACGCGGGGTGGCACGGATTAATAAACTATTCGTACTTTCATCCGCAACAATGGTTACTTTTAACTCAGCTGAAACCGTCCTTGCTTTACTAGTACTTGGTTTAATTGCTGGAGTGGCTCCTGGTGGAGCATTCGGGATTCTTTGTGCAGCTTTATTAGCTTGCCGCCTCTTTTTATCCTCAGCCGCCTTTTGATCAAGTTTAAAAAC
>JALWYT010000001.1 GCA_026992705.1 Thiotrichaceae bacterium | reverse complement strand
CCACTGTACCCATAATTTTATGAAAAACTTCACGTGATGCTTCAATTTTACGAATAACTTTATGTGTCCAATCTTTAGGTACATGGCAATCAGGGCAAGTTGCACGCACACCTGTGCGGTTTTGATAATGAATTGTCTGGCGATATTCAGGGTAAACATTATCTCTCATTTCGTGACAAGAAATACAAAATTCTTCCCGATTGGTCATTTCTAAGGCGGTATTAAAGCCACCCCAGAAAATAATACCTGCGATAAATCCCAAAATGACGACAGTAATAACAGAGCGTCGGGATAAAAAATGTTTAGTGCGTTCAAACATATCGAGAACTCCTCTTTATCGGCTTATTTCAAGTCATCAACAGGCTTGAACTCATTTTCAACCAAAGGCTTGGCATTAACTTGTGGTACATGGCATTGTGTGCAGAAATAACGACGAGCCGCTACGGCAGAATGAGTATTGCCATCACGATCAGCAAAGTGAGTTTGGCTGATTTTGGTTGCTCCCATTTTGGCTGCATTTTTCCAGCTATGGCAGGATAAGCACTTATTATGGTTTTTAGTAATACGATACTCACGAATACGGTGCGGAATTAATGGTGGTTGTTGGAAGTAATTACGCTGTATAGGTGGGCGATCTTCAGGTAGCTGCTTAATATCTGGTTTTTGGGATTCACTATTAATCGCATTTTCCCCGCGTAATGAGCTAACGCCTGAGAACTCTACATCACCTAAAGGTGGTGCAGCACTGCTTACCGTTGAGCTAGTTTCTTCCGTTTCGCTTGCCTCGGTGCTATTCGTGTCAGAATTAGTCGCTTCAGTTGTGCTTGCATCTTGTGCTGTAGCATCCTGATTGGCAATATCTTGAGTCATATTTTCTTGTGCAGCCGCATCTTTAGCATCCTGTTCTTTGGACGCTTCTAGCATCATGTCTTTCACTGCTTTTGCATCAGGCGTATCAACGGTTTTTTCTGCTGCTGGTTCAGCCGCAGGTGTCGCATCCTCTGCTTGTGCCACAACAAAACTGGATAGGCTTAAGCTTAATGCTAGCGTTAATATGATTTTATTATTCATAACACAACCTCTTCATTCTTAAATTCTTTAATGTTTTTCACAAACTTGAGTCGTAACTACTCCGTGCAATTTATATGAAAGGTAGTAAGTGCTTGATTATTTGGGCTTAGGCAGCAGGGATGCTGCCTTAGAGCTTACATGGATGTATTTACAGCGTCCCAAATAATCAAGCACTTACCACCTTCACTACTCATTAGACGGAGTAGTTACCTTGAGTCTAAAGACATCTTCTGCACACACATCAATACATCGTCCGCAGTTGGTACATTGTTTCGACGTAATAAGTGACGAAATTCCTTTATCTGCCCCTTTTAAGGGCTGTTTAATTACTTGTTGCTCAGGGCAGACAATAAAACAATCCATACAGTCATCGCATTGCTCCCGTTGATAAGCATCCACTCGAAGCAAGCTTTTTACACCAAGTAGGCTGTAAAATGCTCCCACAGGGCAAAGATGACCACACCAAGCTCGACGGCTGATTGCAAAGTCCAGCAAGAAAATCGCTAAAATCATTCCCCATGCCAGTCCTATGCTAAAAACCAAGCCTCGGAAGACAATGGAAACAGGGTTGATTAATTCCCAAGCCAGTGTTCCAGTCAGCCCTGCGAGTAAAAAAGTAAAGCCAAGAATCCAATAGCGGGTATGCCGATTCATATTGATACTCCCTTTGATTCCTAAACGATGTCGCAACCATGCCGCCATATCGGTAACCATATTAATGGGGCAAACCCAGCTACAATACACACGACCACCGACGACAAAATAAAAACCTGCAACAATCAATGCACCGATAAAGCCAGTCAGCATGGGCAAATGACCTGCCACAATAGACTGCAATAGCACATAAGGATCCATTAACGGCACGGTATTCAGAATTTGGCTACTGGCGAGATTGCCTTTGATTAGCCAAATATCACGTTGCTTTGCTAGCCAAGGGCTGACAATAAACAGGGCTAAAATGGTGATTTGACTAAAACGGCGTAACAATAACCATTTGTGAGCCATTAACCAGCCTTTGCGTGCAATTGCCTCTGCTCCAACGGGCTTGCTTGATTTCATTACAAGCCTCCTTTTCGGTTTAATGTATCCAAGGGATTACTCGAAAAGGGCGTATCATTACTTTTTTGCTCCTTGCTTTTAGGGTCTCCTTTTTTGATTAAACCTTTGCCTGCATAGTCATAATCCATATCACTGGGCAGATTAAATTTATGCTCCACATCGGGCGTGACTAATGAACCACCTGCTTTTTCCTTTTCTTCCCAACCTAAACGGTAGTGGGGTGAACCACCTGATTTAGCCAAATGGGAAGGAATCACTTTAATAGCGGCTTCTCCATCTAAAATACAAGCTGCCTCACATTTGCCGCAGCCCGTACAGGCATCAGAATGCACAATTGGCACCAGTGCTGCGTGCATACCTGTTCGCTTATTATGACGTGGTTCTAGTGTGATGGCTTTGCCTTCAAGTGGGCAGACGTTATAACAAACTTCACAACGTAAACCCTGAAAGGCAATGCAACCTTCTTGATCAATCACTACTGCTAAGCCCATACGAGCATCATTGATATTAGTCAGGTCATGATCTAATGCACCTGTCGGGCAAGCTTTGACGCAAGGAATATCCTCACACATTTCACAAGCTACTTGCCTTGCAAAAAAATAGGGTGTTCCCGTAGGAATTGGTTGTCCTAATGTCGCTAAATGCAAGGTGTCATACGGGCAGTCACGCACACATAAGCCACAACGTACACAAGCACCGAGAAAATCATCTTCTTGTAATGC